>JARBTT010000011.1 GCA_029240055.1 Anaerosinus sp. | reverse complement strand
GAGTTCTTGCTGCAGAATGATGCGGTTTTGTTCATCTAGAGCGCCGAAGGGTTCATCCATAAGGAGTATTTCTGAATCGTTAGCAAAGGCTCTGGCTACGCTGACCCGTTGTTTCATGCCCCCTGAGAGTTGATAAGGGTAGGCTTTCATAAACTTTTCTAGACCAATCATTCTAATATAATACGTGGCAGTTTCGTAGCGCTGCATTTTTGATATCCCACGCATTTTTAGTCCATAGGCTACATTATCAAGGACTGTCATCCACGGAAAAATAGATTGCTCTTGAAAAACCACTGAACTTAGCGGGCGGGTATCGTCACTCGAATTGATTGTAATTGTGCCAGCGGATGCTGTTTCCAAACCAGCTAAAATCCTAAGCAGCGTAGTTTTACCACAGCCGCTAGCCCCTACAATAGAGAAAAATTCACCATTTTGTATTTCTAGGTTGATATCAGTAATTGCCGATAAATTGCCTTGTGGAGTTTGAAAAATTTTGCTTACCTCATCAATTACAATGCGTTTTTTTATTTGGCTCATATTGATTTCTCAACTCCTCCTATTGTTTCCATGGTAGAGCTAGGCGTTCTAACCAATCTAAAATAAGGGAAAAAATATAGCCGAGTACCGATAGCATAATCAGGGCAACGAACATTCTCTCGATATCAAACATGTCATAAGCCCGCCAAATCATCCAACCGATTCCGGCCTGTGCGGCTGAGAGCTCAGCGGCTACGATTAAGATCAAGGCCATGCCCATCCCGAGTTTTAGACCAGCAAAAATCATCGGTAAAGCGCCCGGCAATGCTACGGTTAAATAAAAATTTTTGCGATTAGCGCCAAAACTCTTTGCTACATCGAGATAGATTTTATCGATATTCAGCACACCTGTCAGTGTATTGATCACGACCAAATAAAAAACGCCAATGGCAATGGTAAAAATTTTTGAAGTTTCACCAAGTCCGAAGATTAATAAAATAAGTGGCATCAAAGCAAGTTTAGGAATGGGATAGGTTGCATTGATCATTGGCTCTAGCGAGGAGCGAACCCAAGGCGATAATCCCATGGCAATGCCAATCACAATACCGGGGATGGCACCAACAGCAAATCCTAAGAGGATTCTTTGGACACTGATTGCTGTGTGATAGATTAATTCGCCGGATAAAAGCAAGGGGATGAAGGCTTTCATAATAAAATAGGGACTAGAAAATAATCGAATATCAATGGCATCCATTCTAGCTAATATTTCCCATAGGAGTAGCAACGTTAACGGCGATAAGATAGACATAATGCGAAGTAGTGTTAAGTTGTTCATTTGTATTTTCATGTTCTTACCTCACAAAGCATCCATTGCGATGCTTTTGTTTTATTTATAAGGTCCTAAAATTTTTAATGCAAAATCGACAAAACTATGATCGATTACATCATAGAGTTGAATATCTGATGTTAATAAATTATTTTGTTTATACCAAGCCAAATCTAAGGCAATGCCTTTTGTTTTTAAATAGCCATCAGGATTCAATCCAGTTGGGTACATTTTTTCATATAATGTTGCATCTTTGACAACGGAATATTTGCAAAGAATATCAATGATTTCCGACCGATTTTTATTCTTAAAGAAAGCATCATTATAGTCACGAACAGATTTAATATATGCGGTCATAAAGCGGTTGGCTACTTCGGTGTTTTTGGTTAAACTTGTGCCAAATACAAGTAGTGCGGTTTGGGCATCAGGATCATATTCGATTGGATCTTTCCAAGGAGATATGATCTCTTTACTGATCCCTTGGGTGATAAATGGTTCAATTACCATAGCTGCATCAATGCTTTGATTACTCAAGGATACCAGCATATCAGGGAAAGAACGGATCACTTGCACATCGACATCTTTTAATGTCATATTCCCTTTGTTTAACACGCGTTCTAAGGACAATTCATCCAAGGAGGCAGTGCCAACAATGGCTATTTTTCTGCCCTTGAGATCACTATAATCTTTGATGCTATTTTCTAAGTCTCTACGGACAACTAGGCGATAATAACCTTGATTAGGAATATTAATGCCTTTATCAGCAACTATTTTCACGGGAATGTCGCGTGACATTGCATTAAATAGACCAGAGGATGAAACCGTTGCCCCAACATCCAATTGTCCTGCAGCGAGTTGATTGATCATTTCCTGACCAGAACTAAATTGAATAGGCTCAATTTTAATGCCAAGTGCGTCATAATAACCTTTTGCCATGCCGATTAAGATGCCAGAATCGGAACTGACCTGTTTCATCCCTACTTTAACAACAGTTGTTTTACTAAGGGGCGATAATGTAGGCGCCCATGCTGGCGTTTGATCGCTCGCTACTTGAATCGTGCCATTTGATGTGCAGCCTGTAAGTAAAAATAGCCATGTTATGATCAAGCATGTGATTTTACATAGCTTACGTAGTAACATGATATCCCTCCTATATTAATTGTGGTAGTTCATAGTATTCATTGACAATGCATTGGGTGCGAATGCCCTTTTATAAAAATAGGGACCAGTTCGGCATCAATTGATGTTGAACCAGTACCTTATTCTTATAACGAAGTCTATATGTAAAAGTAGTTAAGTAGATTATAACGCTTTATCAACGGTATTGCTTTTACCACTTTTTTTCATGATGAAATAAAACGGTACGCCGATGATTAAGCCACCTAAGCCGATGAGAATTTTACTCATATCGGATTGAATTAATAACCAAATGCTAACGATGATAGAGATAATTGGAATGATTGGGCCAAAAGGAATTTGTAGAGAACTTTTTACGGCAGGATTCTTTTTCCGTAAAATGATAACAGCAAGGCAAGTCGGTAAATATTGCGTAAAACGTGAAACGACACTAATTGCCGCGAGCTGCGTGAAACTGCCAGAGATGGCAATGAGGATAGTAACCGCCGCTGAAAAAATAATCGCAACGTAAGGGGTTCCTTGTTTATTGTATTTAGAGAACATGGTTGGTAATAATTTATCATCGGACATCGCCACAATATTTCTTGGTGTCAAAAATGAGGATGCAATATTGATACCACCAATTGAAATTATAGTACCAGCGGTAACTAAAATACCACCCCATACCCCGAGAAACTTCGAGGCTGCATCAGCAACTGGTGTTTTTGAACTGGCCAGTTCTGGTCCGAGAATACCAATGGATACCGCTTGAATTAAGATATAGATCACAGAAACAATCATCATCACAGTTACAATCGCGCGGGGAAGATTTTTTTCGGGGTTGTCCATATCTTCCGCAGCGGAAGCAATAGATTCAAAACCTGTGAAAGCGTAGAAAATTAGTAGTGCTGCGGCGCCAAATGTTTCTGCTTCATAATGACCATTGATAAAAAATGGTGTAAAGTTGCCGCCATTGATAAAGAAGATACCAACACTTATAAATAAAATAAGTGGGATAACTTTGCCAAAAGTAACAACATTATTAAAAATTTTGGATAGATTAACGCCCATAACATTGATTAAGGCAAGAAAACCAATTAATAATATAATGATAGCTTTTTGGACTAGATCATTACTGGCTATTGGAAATATAGCGGATAAGGCCGTTGCAAAGCCATTTGCCATTGCTGCCCAAGCGATGATACTAACAGCAGCTTTCATAAACCCTACTTCAAAACCAACAAATTCACCAAAGGCAGCTTTAGCATAAACATAAGGACCACCATTTTTCTTAAATAAGCCACTTAACTCTGCAAAGCATAATGCCATCGAAGTGGCGAGCAGCATATCAAATATAATGACGACTAAACTAAAAGAACCAGTTAAAGAGTAGGCTTTGTTCGGTAATAAAAATATCCCTGTACCAATGATTGCATTAATCCCTAGTAAAACGATACTCCAAAAGCCAAATTTATTTTTGCTCATGATCAAATCTCCTTATTTTCGCATTTCGATAGCAAAAGTTTAAATAGTTTCAACATATCATCATTATTTCCTGCCATCATTTCTGGATGCCATTGTGTTGCAAGCGCAAAAGAACCATCGATTTTTTCAATTGCTTCGATAATTCCATCCTTCGCTACAGCAGTTACTTTAAATCCTTTTGGAACATCCTTTACAGACATATGATGAAAGGAGTTTACAAGTGTTTCCGCGCCAAAGATAGAGTAGAGCTCAGAGTCCTTAGTGATTGTAACTGTGTGGGAAGGCTGGGATGGTGTATGACCTTGAGAATGTTTAATGTACGAACCTGCCGACAAAGAACAATCTTGATATAAAGTTCCCCCACCTACAGCAGCTAGCATTTGACAACCGCGACAGACCCCTAAAATTGGTAAGTGCATGTCCAGGGCATGTTTGATTAAAATGGCATCAAAGGTATCTCTATCGTTCATGGTCATTCCTAAAAGTTTATGTGGTTCTTCGCCAAATAATAATGGGTTTACATCATAGCCACCAGATAAAATAAGTCCATCAATCATGCTTAATTGCGATTTAATAATTTCTTCGTTTGTGTTCAAAGGAAGAATCAGAGGAATTCCACCTGCTGCGATAACCGATTTTACATAGTCATCATTTACATAAGAGCGCTTATAACCCGGAAACATGCCTCCTTCGTCGATTAATATATTACCTGATATACCAATTGTTTTTTTCATAGTTCCACCTCTTAAACTAGTGTAATATATTTTAATTCAATTGTAAATTAAACATATATGTTTAATTTACAATAAATTGTGAAGCTGGTTGTTTTAGCTTTCTTTTTCAATAATATGCAGGTATTAGAATTTATTTTGATTTTTATGTATTATTTTCAGCTTAATTTACCAATACTAGTCTATATCATTTATTCAGCAAATTATAGATTACTGCAATAAGTGGGAACTATTTCATGTAAAAAGGTTGTTTTTTTTTCTATACATGGTAGTATAAAACTATATTTATAAAATTTATTGGTAGGATTCATAAATGTGGCGATGATTGGGAGGAGATTAACATGTTAGAGATAATTGCAATGACTGTAAAAGATGCCAAGCACATTGAAGCTGGCGGAGCTGACAGAATTGAACTTGTTAGTGCCTTGAGTGAAGGTGGGCTTACACCTAGTTATGGCTTAATTGAAGCGGTAGTAAATGGTGTTAACATACCTGTAAATATCATGATTAGACCACATGCAAAAGGATTTTATTATACCAATGATGAAATTAATTTGATGAAAAAGGATATCATCATCGCAAAAGAACTAAACGTAAATGGTGTTGTTTTTGGCGTATTAGATGAAGAAGAAAATATATCTGAACCTAAATTGCGTGAGCTTTTATCCGTATGCGATGGGCTTGAGGTTACCTTTAACCGGGCGATTGATTTAATCAACCCAGTTACGGGAATAAAAATTTTAGCAAAGTATCCGCAGATTACAAAGGTTCTTTCTTCGGGCGGAACAGGGTTTATCAAAGACAACATACCGATATTAAATAAAATGCTAGCGTATGCCGGTCATATTCGTTTGCTCGTGGGCGGGGGATTGACGATTGATAATATCAACACTGTTATGCAAGAGGTCAAAGGTGCTGAATATCATTTTGGCTCTGCTGCCCGAGAAAACAGTTCCTTGTTTGGTGAGATTAGTACTGAACGTGTTGAAAAATTAGTCAATATCATAAAGGCAGATAGATAAATGAAAAATAGATGGCAGAAGCGATTTTCACGCTTCTTGCCATCTATTTTTTAATGCTTGCATTGCTGCGCTATGCGCATGAATATAAGAGGTATCATAAAGTGGAATAGTCGTATCAGCTTGGTGTACCAGAAGTCCAATTTCTGTGCAACCTAAGATGATCGCTTGGGCTTTTTGTTGACGTAGTTTCTCGATGATCGCAAGAAATTGCATTTTTGATTCAGGATTGATCTTGCCTAAACAAAGTTCATCATAGATAATGTTGTTTATTATAGTACGATCGCCTTCGTCGGGAATAATCACATTGATATGATTGGCGATCAGACGGTTTTTATAAAAGTCTTGTTCCATCGTATATTTTGTACCTAGTAATGCAACCGTGACGATTCCATCGCTTAAGAGTGCTTGTGCTGTTACTTCGGCAATATGTAGAATTGGAATGTGAATAGAATTTTTTATAATATCAATGACTTTATGCATGGTGTTGGTACAAATCACAATAAAGTCAGCACCTGCCTTTTCAAGTGAAGCAGCAGCTTTGGCTAAGATTTGGCCACTTTTATTCCAATCCCCCGATGCTTGGCACTCTTCAATTTCTTGGAAATCAACGCTGTACATCAGGCATTTGGCTGAATGCAGGCCACCCAATTCCTGTTTTATTGTTTGATTGATTATTTTGTAATATTCCGTGGTGCTTTCCCAACTCATTCCACCGATAAGGCCAATTGTTTTCATTGTCATCGCTCCAATATTTAGTTAATATAATAGACATTGTAACATTATGGTTGCAGGGGCTCAATGCTAAAAGTGTAGGAAATGCAATATTTTTTTCGAAATGGAAATTCGTCTGTATGGAATAGACAAAACGTAATTTAAAATGAATTAATGTCAAAAAAATACGAACGTTTTCTTGACATGTATACAAAAAAGGCAATATAATAAATACATTACGAATTTAGCTATGTTTCGAAGTGAAGGCTTTGAATTGTATGTTTAGATGTTTAAGGGGATGGAAGAAAAGATGGCTGAAATCAAATTTGAAAAAGCTAGAGCGTTAAAAGAAAAACCAGATGTATCGAAAATTGGGTTTGGTACAAGATTTTCTGACTATATGTTTGAAATGGACTATAATCGAGAAGAAGGTTGGCATGATCCGCGGATCGTACCATATCATGATATTACGGTTAGTCCAGCAAATACGACACTTCATTATGGTCAAGCGATATTTGAAGGGATGAAGGCATTTAGAACAAATGATGATCGTATCGTTATCTTTAGGCCGCTTGATCATATCAATCGTTTAAATCGTTCGGCAAAAATTTTAGATATTCCACAAGTGGATGTAGAAACTGTTCACCAAGGATTACGTAAATTAATTGAAATTGAAAAAGCATGGGTTCCTGCAAAAAAAGGAACTAGTCTGTATATTAGACCATTTATTTTTGCAACTGATCCATTTTTAGGGGTAAGCGTAAGCTCCACTTATAAATTATTGATTATTCTTTCGCCGGTTGCTGCTTACTACGCTGCAGGTTTTAATCCAGTTAAAATCATGGTGGAAGATACTTATGTTCGTGCGGTGCCAGGCGGACTTGGCGAAGCAAAAACGCCAGCTAACTATGCAGCGAGTCTACATGCAGGTCTTGTGGCTCACGAAAAAGGGTATGACCAAACTTTATGGTTAGATGGTGTTCATCGTAAATACATTGAAGAAGTTGGTTCGATGAATATCTTATTTAAAATCAAAGGTGAAATTGTCACTCCTGCACTTTGTGGTAGTATTTTAGATGGTATTACGAGAAAAACAGTTCTTGCTGTGGCTAAAGAGTGGGGCGTGCCTACTTCAGAACGTCGTATTACGATTGATGAAGTACATGAAGCTTATTTAAACGGTGAGCTTGAAGAGGTATTTGGTTCGGGTACAGCAGCGGTTATTTCTCCAGTTGGGGAACTTTATTATAAAGGTGAGAAAATGATTATTAATAGTGGTGAAATAGGGCCATTTGCACAAAAATTATTCAATCATATCACAGGCTTGCAAAGCGGTGAAGTAAAAGATACATTAGGCTTAGTTGAAGAAGTAACAAAACTATAATCTAACGCTTTCAAACCTCTTGCTAGCTTTGCAAGAGGTTTTTTCTTGTTTTTGGATGGAAAGCAGGAATTTACATACAATATAAGAAAATAGTATTAGAGTTAGAAGTTTGAATTGTGAAAATATGGTGGGGATTATTGGTCTTTTTAAGTTTATCTCATAAGTTTCTGAAAAAACTATCGAGAAATATAGTACTATTGGTCTAATTTTCACTAATGTTACAAAATTTTAATAATTTTCCATAGATTTAAAAAGGATTTTACCATTATAAAGAGAATAGCAATTAGGAATAATAGTTGAGGGGTTTTGTGTATGCCAATACAATTGAGAGGATTATTATCAACCATTAGCTTCCTTGATTTAGTTGATATTCTGATCGTAGCATTTATTTTATATAAGTTATATGTCTTATTAAAAGATACAAGAGCGATTACTTTAGTAAAAGGATTGTTTGTACTTTTGATACTTACAATGGTCAGCAATTGGCTAGGTCTTAATGTTATTTATTGGTTGTTACAAAAGACGGTAACTTTAGTGTTTGTGGCGTTGCCACTTGTTTTTCAGCCAGAATTAAGGCGTACTTTAGAGCATTTAGGACAGGGCAAGTTATTCGGCAGAAGTGTATTTCTAAATGTGGAAGAGGCTAAGTCGTTAGTAAATGAACTGGATAAAGCAGTAACAGTACTGGCACAAAATAAAATAGGAGCTCTGATCGTGTTAGAGCGTGAGACAGGATTAAATGATTATTGTGCGACTGGTATTCAAATAGATGGGCTGGTTACATCGGAATTTTTGATTAATGTATTTATACCAAATACACCGCTTCATGATGGTGCAGCCATTATCCGTGGAAATCGTATGGTTTCTGCTGGTTGTTTATTGCCATTGACAGAAGATCGGACGTTAAGCAAAGAATTGGGAACTAGGCATAGAGCGGCAATAGGAATCAGTGAACAGTCAGATGCCATTGTTGTAGTGGTTAGTGAAGAAACTGGTACAGTATCTATTGCTCGGAGTGGCAGATTAATACGTCACTTAGATTCAGAAAAATTAAAACAAAACTTAAAACCTTTGTTTGCAACTCGTCAAACGAACGTTACTGATATGTTTTCTAAATGGAGGCATAATAAATGATTGATATGATAAATAGAAATTTGACTGCAAAAATTATTGCTTTGATTGTTGCAATTGTACTATGGTTTTTCGTTATGAATGAGCAAAATCCAGCGATTGACAGCAGCTTCACGCTACCGCTGGAAGTCACTCATGCACCAGATGGATACACGGTTAACCGCAGTGTGGAGAGTGTCAAATTAAAAGTACGTGGACCACGTAGCTTATTTGCTACGGCAACGGAACGTGATTTTAAGGCGTATGTTGACTTGAGTGGAATTAAAGAAGGAAAACATTCGATTAAAGTGCAAACTGTATTGCCACAAGGGTTTGATATTGTAACCATCTCACCAGAAACCGTTATTTTTGATATTGATAAGATCATTAAGCGTGATATTAAAGTAGATGTTGCTTTTTCGGGGACTCCTGATTCGGGGGTAACCATAGGGAAAGCTGCAGCGGCGGTAAATACGGTAACGATTCAAGGATCAACTGCTGCCGTAAATTCGGTTGCTAAGATTGTCGGCTATATTAATTTGGCGGGTAGAGATACTGACTTTACTGTTGATATGCCAATTGTTGCGGTAAATAGTGAAGGCAAAGAAGTGTCGGATATTAAATTATCGACGGATTCGGTGAAGGTTGATGTATCGATTGTTAAAGGGTTATATAAGAAATATGTTGATATTAAGCCAAATATCGGGGATGATTTGCCAGCGGACTATATTTTGAATGGAATTAAAATTGAACCAGCGAAAATAGATATTTATGGTGACCAAAGGGTTGTCGATACCCTCGAATTCGTATATACTGAAAAAATCAGTTTAGCTGATGTTGATAAGTCAACGTCAAAACAAATAAAAGTACAATTGCCAATCGGAATAACGGTGACAAATGATACAATAACTGCTAAAATTGATGTAGTAAGGCGAAAAGAGAATCCGGTAAAAAAGAGTAATGAGTAAGGAGAGAATAATTATTGTTACGGATAACTAATTTTAGTGTACCTTTCGATGATGAATCTCCGCTAAAAGATATTGTAGCGAAACGCTTAAAATTACCACCTGAAGCTGTGCTTGAGGTGGTAGTTGTACGTAAAGCCATCGATGCTAGGCGGTATAGAAATAGTCCTATTCAATTTGTTTATATGTTAAACGTTACGGTTGCGATGCCTGAGAAGAAGGTACTAGCTAAGCTACGCAATGATAAAAATGTGGCAATGTTGAGTAATAATAGCCAAGAACCTTTGGTTTATGGTGAAACTCTTTTAAAGGCGCGACCAGTCATCATCGGTTTAGGACCAGCAGGACTTTTGGCAGCTTGGACTTTAGCGAAACATGGTTATAAGCCGCTAGTCCTAGAACGTGGGCGCGATGTTGACCGTAGAACAGCAGATATTCAAAAGTTTTGGCAAAGCGGCAGCCTTGACGAACAATCTAATGTACAATTTGGCGAAGGTGGAGCAGGCACTTTTTCCGATGGTAAGCTCACAACGCGTATTAATGATAGTAAAATGACGGATGTTCTTGATTTATTTATTTCAGCAGGAGCACCACCGGAAATTAAATATTTGCATAAACCACATATCGGTACGGATAAATTGCGTAATGTTGTAAAAAATATTCGTAATCAGATCATTCGTTTCGGTGGTGAAGTACGTTTTGAAGCCACCGTTACAAATATTGATAGCAAAGATGGCGTAGTTCAAGGTGTCATGGTAAATGAAACCGAATATATTTCCTGCGGTGTAGTTATGCTCGGTATTGGGCATAGTGCACGCGATACATATGCCATGCTTCATAAAAATCAAATTGCGATGGAAGCAAAAGCGTTTGCTGTGGGGGTTCGTATTGAACATCCACAAGAATGGATGGATAAGGCTCAATATACTGTTGATGCAGGACATAAACGCTTACCAGTTTCCGATTATGCGTTAACGTACCAAGATAAAGAAACTGGGCGAGGTGCGTATTCCTTTTGTATGTGTCCGGGTGGACAAGTGGTTGCGGCCACTTCGGAAAAAGGTCAAGTTGTTACGAATGGTATGAGTAATTACCATCGTAATTCTGGTATCGCCAATAGTGCGCTCTTGGTAACGGTTGGTCCGGATGATTTTGACTGTGCTGATGTCTTAGCAGGTATTACGTTTCAACGCAAGTATGAAGCACTAGCCTTTACTTGTGCTGGTAGTAACTATTATGCCCCGGTACAAACGGTGGGGGATTTCTTAAGTAAGAAAAAGGGGAGCAGCGATTTTATAACAAAACCAACGTATTTACCAGGTGTGACCGCAGTTGATTTACGCGAATGCCTGCCTGATTTTATAACCAATACACTTGCGCATGCTCTACCTTATTTTGGTCAGAAAATCAAAGGCTTCGATCATCCAGGGGTATTGATGACTGGCGTAGAAACACGTTCCTCTGCACCATGCAGAATCATTCGAACTCGTGAATTTGTTTCTTTGAATACTGAGGGATTATATCCAATCGGTGAAGGCGCAGGGTATGCTGGTGGCATTATGAGTGCAGCAATTGATGGGTTAAATGGCGCAATTGCTGTAATGAAAAAATATAAAGCGTAATGAAGCGCTAATAGTTGATAATTGTTTGATTTTGAAGGGAGTAATAAATAATGGCAAGACTTTTTGGAACTGATGGTGTACGTGGTGAGGCAAATATTGATCTTACCCCGGAATTGGCTTATCGCTTAGGTAGAGCTGCAACGATATTTTTTGGGGAAGAAACGGATGAGCAGCCAGTACTTTTGATTGGTATGGATACGCGTATTTCTGGACCGATGTTTGAAGCGGCACTTTCCGCAGGAATTTGTTCAGCTGGTGGTAAGGCAATCGTAGCTGGGGTTGTACCTACGCCTGCCATTGCTTATTTAACAAAACATATCAATGCACAAGCAGGGATCGTCATTTCAGCATCACATAATCCATACCAAGATAATGGTATTAAATTCTTTGGTAGCAATGGCTATAAATTGCCAGATGCAGTGGAAGATCAATTAGAAGCCCGTGTACATGCAATAGAAGAAGGAACAAAATTATTTCGTCCAACTGGTGAGAAGATTGGTACGATTGAATATCGTCATGATCTTATCAAATCATATATCAATTATGTCTTGACAACCGTAAAAGGTGATTTCAAGGGAATGAAAGTGGTACTAGATTGTTCGAATGGAGCTTCTTTTGAATCGATGCCAGTGGTATTGAAAAGTCTAGGTGCAGAAGCAATTGTGATAAATAAACAACCAAATGGTACGAATATCAATAAAGAATGTGGTTCTACGCATATGGAAGCTTTACAAAAAGCGGTGCTAGAGCACAAAGCTGATATTGGAATAGCCCATGATGGAGATGCAGATCGTTGTTTAGCAGTTGACGAAAAAGGTGAACTGATTGATGGTGATAAGATTCTTGTTATCTGTGCATTAGAAATGATGGAAAAAGGAACACTAAAGGATAATACTTTGGTTACCACTGTAATGGCGAACATCGGTTTACATCAAACGATTAAAAAAGCTGGCGGTAGACTAGAAGTAACAAAAGTTGGCGATCGTTATGTTTTAGAAAATATGCTTGAAAATGGTTATACCTTAGGTGGTGAACAATCAGGGCACATCATCTTTAGTGAATTTAGTACAACTGGTGATGGCTTAATCACAGCAATTCAATTAATTTCGTCGATAAAAAGAAGTGGGAAAAGCGCTTCTGAATTGGCTGGACTAATGACAAGCTATCCGCAATTATTAGTGAACGTTCGTGTAAAAACAAAAGATGGCTGGGAAGAAAACAGTCAAATTAAAGAAGCCATTCGAGCTGGTGATGATGAACTTGGAGATAATGGTCGTATTTTAGTGCGCCCGTCTGGTACGGAACAATTAATCCGCGTGATGGCCGAAGGTCCAGATCAAGCACAATTAGATAAAATTTGTCATGAAATTGCTGATGTTGTAAAAACGGTTCAGGGATAAAAGTATTGACCGATTGAAAAACTTATATTACAATATGGGTTGTACATGCGAAGGAGCACAGAAGTGCTCCTTCGTGCGTATTTTATAATGTCTTATTTAGGGGGTGAGAATGACGGGAAAATGAGGAATGTTTTTTTAGTTATAGCGCTAGCTCTTATTGACTTAAGAGGACGAGGAAGAGGTTTATCGAAAAGAATCGGCGGATGCCTCTCGGCTTACTACGGTCGTTACAAACCGACAAAACTGTGAGGTGACTTACAGGCCAAAGCGGTGCGAGTAGCAAAGACAGTTTTAATTTGATTATAAAATGTAAAATATTGGAGGATTCACTTATGTGTGGTATAGTTGGTTATGTAGGCTCTAATGAGGCTGCTCCATTTCTTATTGAAGGTTTAACAAGACTAGAATATCGTGGTTATGATTCTGCGGGGATCGCTGTATTTGACGGCGAAAAAATCAATGTAGAAAAAAGTGTTGGTCGGCTTAGTGCATTAGAAAAGAAAATTGAGGGTAACCTGCCGAAAGGTGCTCTTGGTATTGGTCATACTAGATGGGCAACACATGGTCGTCCATCCGATCGCAATTCTCATCCTCATACTGATTGTACTGGTAATTTCGTAGTAGTTCACAATGGTATCATTGAAAACTACTTACACTTAAAAGAAAAATTAATTGAAAAAGGTCATGTATTTACTTCTGAAACTGATACTGAAGTTGTAGCTCACTTGGTAGAAGATTTATATGAAGGTGATCTTGAAACTACTGTAAGAAAAGTTCTTAAATTAATAGAGGGGTCTTACTCCTTAGTATTTATGGCTCGTAATGAACCAGATAAATTGATTTGTACAAAACAAGACAATCCACTTGTTATCGGTCTTGGCGAAGGTGAAAACTTTATCGCATCCGATATCCCAGCAATTATAGCGCGTACTCGCAAAACTTACATCATCAGTGATGGAGAAATGGCGATCGTAAAAGCGGATTCTGTATGGATTACAAATCGTGAAGGTGTGCCTGTAACTAAAAAAGTATTTGAAGTAAACTGGAATGCCGAAGCTGCTGAAAAAGGCGGTTACGAACATTTTATGTTGAAAGAAATTTACGAACAACCAAAAGCAGTTCGTGAAACAATGTCTCCTCGTCTTTCAAAAGATAACAGCACTGTAGTTATGGACGAATTAAAATGGAATAAAGATTATTTAAAATCCTTTAAGAAAATTTTCATCGTTGCTTGCGGAACTGCGTACCATGCAGCGTTTGTTGGTAAATATTACATTGAAAAATTAGCGCGTATCCCGGTTGAAGTGGATATTGCATCTGAGTTCCGTTATCGCAGCCCAATCATCGACGATCGTACATTAACGATCGTTGTGAGTCAATCTGGTGAAACGAGTGATACTTTAGCTGCATTAAAAGAAGCAAAACGTTTAGGTGCTAAGACTCTTGCTGTTACCAATGTAGTAGGTTCTTCTATTGCCCGTGAAGCAGATCAAGTTATTTATACTTGGGCAGGTCCTGAAATCGCGGTTGCGTCGACAAAAGCGTATACTACACAGTTGATCACGATGTTTATGCTTGCGACTTATATGTCACAAATCAAAGAAACGATTACACCAGAATATACAAAACAATTAATCGCTTCTTTGCGTAATCTGCCTGCACAAATACATGAAATTCTTGAAGATGTAGAACCAATTAAAACTTTTGCACAAAAATACGGTTTCAATGAAGATGTATTCTTTATTGGTCGCTCACTTGACTATGCAGTTGCATTAGAAGGTGCATTAAAATTAAAAGAAATTTCCTATATTCATGCTGAAGCATATGCTGCTGGTGAGTTAAAACACGGTACATTATCTTTGATTATTGAAGGTGTACCTGTTATTGCCCTTGCAACACAAAAGAGCGTATATGAAAAAACATTGAGTAACATCAAAGAAGTTAAAGCACGTGATGCTGTTGTTATTGGTATTGCTCTTGAAGATGATGCGCAAATCGAAAAATATGTTGACCATATTATAAAAATTCCTAATACTGATGAATTATTAGCACCATTATTAGCAGTAATTCCTCTTCAATTGCTTGCTTACTATGCATCAATTACTAGAGGCTGTGACGTAGATAAGCCTCGTAATTTAGCAAAATCAGTTACAGTAGAATAAGAAGAACTTAAAGAAAATACAAAATAACCTCTTGGGATATACTATCTCAAGAGGTTTTTTTATTTGATATGCGGCAACAATTCGTGTAGCAGTATAAAAAAAATTGAACAGTATTAAAAATGTTTGAACAAAAGATACAAAAAAAGATTGAACAAAATAATTGCTTTCTCGATATGAGTTATAACCCCCTTTTCGGATATGTTTTAAAAGACGTATTTGGAATGGGGGTTAAAGTTTAATATAGAATTAAATTTCTTTTATGAAAAAACGAAAGAGTCCACTTAATTTAATAATGTTAAATGAAAAAGAGTTAGAATTTAAAAAGCCTGTTTATTATGATGTTCTCATATAAGAGAGATTTCATAAAGTGGTTTTTGAAGTTATAAACACTTTAATTAGTTGTGTTGCTCAAGAAAGATAAAATATGCATTTATGATAGTAACAAAATGGTGAATTGGTTACAGGTTAGTAAGATTGTATAGAAAGCAAAGTTGAGGAGCAAACTTATTATTGACATATGTCGATAATAAGTTATAATAAAACATAAGTGACATATGTCATAAACTAGATGGAGGTGTTTACTATGCCTAGAAGAGATGGAACGGGTCCTAATGGTTCGGGTGGATGTGGAGGCATTAATCAGCAAGCTGGAAACGGGACTGGTAGAAGTTCGGGTGGCGGTAGAGGTATTGGTCGTCAATGTAGAACTGGGACTGGTAGTGGTCAAGGGTGTCAATCTAGAAACGGAACTGGCAACGACAAAAATGGTAGTTCTACATAAGCCGGTTTATAAAGTTTTTATGAGTAGACAAAATATAGTGCCATAAAAATGAGTTAGAAGCAATGATAGGAGTTAGTAGGGCTGATAAGTAATAGCGTATATTCGTTGTGAGTTATCAGCCCCGATGAGGTGAATTAGTGATGGCAAGGCCGAGAAAGTGGAGAAAAGTGTGTTGCTTACCAGAACGTGATCGATTCGGGCCACTGAATGACCCGATTAATCCAGACTGTTTTGTTACGATGACCATTGATGAATATGAAACAATTCGATTGATTGACTTAGAAGGATTTAATCAAGAAAAGTGTGCCAGTCAAATGCATATTGCCCGTACAACGGTTCAAGCGATGTACAATGCTGCAAGAAAAAAAATCGCCGAATCTCTGGTAAATGGCAAAGTTCTAAGAATTGAAGGCGGCGATTACAAGCTTTGTGAAGGTATTGAGAAGTCGTGCGATTGTGGCGGTTGTCGTAGACATAGATATGCTAGAGAGGCTATGGAAAAAGATACTATATGAAGGGGAATATACTAAATGAAAATTGCAATGCCAGTAAATGATAAATCCATGGAATCATGTGTAGGGAATACATTTGGGCGTACAAGTTATTTTCTTGTCTATGATACGGAAACAAAGGAAAGTATTTTTGTCGATAATAGCGCAGCAGCGAGTCAGGGTGGTGCAGGAATCAAAGCGGCTCAAACAGTGGTCGATAGCCAAGTTGAAGCCTTGATTACGCCACAATGTGGTGAGAATGCGGCAAAGGTGATTCAAGCAAGTAATATCAAAATATATAAGATAATCAATGATTCAATACAAGATAATATCAATGCTTTTAAGCATGGAGAACTATCTTTGCTTGAAAAAATTCATGGCGGATTCCATGGGCATGGAGGAAAATAAATATGAAAATAGCTGTGCTAAGCGGCAAAGGCGGCACAGGTAAAACACTAGTATCGGTAAATTTAGCGGTAGCGGCAAAAGAGGCCGTCTATATTGACTGTGATGTAGAAGAGCCAAATGGGCATCTTTTTTTCGAACCTAAACCTATTGGCTCTGAACAAATTGTAATTAAAATTCCTGTAGTAGATGAAAAACTTTGTAATGGCTGTCGGAAGTGCGTTGAGTTTTGTAAGTTCAATGCATTAGCCTATATCAATAACAAACTGATTGTATTCGATGAAGTTTGTCATTCCTGTGGCGGATGCATGCTGTTTTGTCCAGAGAAGGCGTTGGCGGAGAAAGAGAAAATGATTGGGGAAGTTCAATATGGAGTTTCTGAAAATGTAACAGTCGTTACAGGCATATTGAATATAGGAGAAGCTTCGGGAATTCCGATTATTAAAAATTTATTAAATTATGCAAAGGGAGAGCAGGCAATTACCTTTATCGATTGTCCGCCTGGTAGTGCCTGCATAGTAATGGAAAGCATAAAAGATGCAGACTATTGCATATTAGTAGCAGAGCCCACTTTTTTTTGAGTTCATAATATTAATTTTTTTTATTAGTTGGTGAAATTGTTTCATAAGCCATATGGTGTGGTGCTTAACAAGTGCCTAGAGGGAGAAAACCCTGCCGAAAAATTCTGCATGGAAAAAGGAATCAAGATTTTAAAAAAGATTCCCTTTGACAAGGAGCTTGGAACACTTAATTCGAATGCTTTAATATCCGTCAGAGAGTGCGAAAAGTATAAGGATCTATTTGCATCCTTACTTCAAATTATGACTGAGGAGGTGCAGCATGAAGCAGTTGTTAATCCTTAGTGGTAAAGGCGGTACAGGAAAAACTACGCTAGCTGGTGCTTTTATTAAATTAGCAAAAGCGAAAGCCTATGCAGATTGTGATGTGGATGCACCTAATTTGCATCTGGTTATGGAGCAGTCAGTTGCACCAAAACGAACAGACTATTATGGACTACCAAAGGCAGTGATAAATACTGATCAGTGCCTTCAATGCGACTTATGTAGACAAAATTGCCGTTTCGAAGCAATCAATGTGAACCATGAATATAAAGTGGATTACTATTCTTGTGAAGGTTGTGGTGTCTGCGAAATTATTTGCCCAGAAAACGCTATATCGTTAAAACCTGCTGTAGCAGGAGAATTAGTGCTTTATGCAGACGAAACTGTATTTTCAACAGCGCGGTTAAAAATGGGAAGCGGTACCTCTGGGATGTTAGTCACTGAAGTGAAAAAACAGATGAATTTAGTAGCTAAAGATGCTGAACTCGCTATTATTGATGGATCTCCGGGCATAGGGTGTCCAGTCATCGCATCACTTAGCGGCGTTGATATGGTTTTGATTGTTGCCGAACCGTCTATATCAGGGATTAGCGATATGGAACGCATCATTAAAACTGCTGAACAATTTCAGACACGAGTCGCAGTATGTATTAATAAATATGATACCAACCTTGTTAACACAGAAAAAATAGAATCATTTTGTAAAAAGATAAATCTACCTGTTGCTGGCAGAATACCTTTTGATTCAAATGCTGTAAAAGCCATCAACAGTGCTTTATCCATTATTGATATAGACTGTACCTCAGGGCGAGCAGCAAGAGAGGTTTTTGCTAAGACAGTTGAATTTTTATTCAGTAAAAGTTAGATTAAACACAGGATAATAAAAAAATGCTCAATGAAGACATTGAGTACTTAGCAACCGGAAGACAAATGATAGTATAAACATAGGGGAGATAAACGAATGAGCGAGAATTGTAATAGCTGTAGTGATGATTGTGCGGAAAGAAAGACCGATCTTTTTGAAAAACCGCATGAACTCAGCTGCATTAAAAAAGTGATTGGTATTGTGAGCGGCAAAGGTGGGGTTGGTAAATCTCTGGTGACCTCTATGCTTGCCGTAACAATGAATCGCAGAGGTCATAACGCAGCAATTTTGGATGCGGATGTGACAGGACCGTCTATTCCAAAAGTTTTTGGAGTTACAGATAAAATTCGTGGTGGCGAACTGGGGGCATATCCGGTAAAAAGCGATAGCGGTATTGATATTATGTCGGTTAACTTGTTTTTGGAAAATGATACGGACCCTGTAGTATGGCGTGGTCCAATAATTTCGAATACGGTTAAACAGTTTTGGACGGATATCATATGGGATAATGTTGATTTTATGTTCATTGATATGCCGCCGGGAACAGGTGATGTTCCGCTTACTGTATTTCAGTCTATAAAAATGGATGGAATCATTATTGTGGCTTCACCGCAAGAACTGGTTTCAATGATTGTATCTAAAGCGGTTAAGATGGCTAAAATGCTGAATGTACCGATTATCGGATTGGTTGAAAATATGGCGTATTTTAAGTGCCCGGGCTGTGAGCAGGAATATAAAATATTTGGCGATAGCCATATAGATGAAATTGCTCAAAAGTACAACCTTGATGTTCTAGCCAGGATACCGATTGATCCTAAACTTGCAGCAGCCTGTGATAAAGGGGCGATTGAGCTGTTTGATGGTAGCTGGTTTGATCATATTGCTAAAATATTAGAAAAAAACGGAGGAAAGAAAATGAAAATTGCTGTAGCTAGTGAAAATGAAATGGTAACAGAACATTTTGGACATTGTGTGAACTTTAATATTTTTGAAGCGGAAAACAATCAAATTAGTAAAAGTGAATCCATAGCAAATCCAGGACATAAACCAGGCTTTTTGCCGAACTTCTTAAATGACATGGGCGTTAATGTCATTATTTCCGGTGGCATGGGGCAAGGGGCCATTGATATTTTCAATGAAAAAGGCATTGAAGTTATTACTGGTGCAGCAGGTAATGCTGAGGCAGCTGCTAATAGCTATTTACAGGGAAAGCTTATTTCAACAGGATCAGTATGCCATGAACATCAACATCATGATGAATGCGGTGGTCACTAAATAAAGATCTTTTAGATCTGGAATGTTAGAAAAAATATTAGCCATAAAAGAGAAAAACTTTTATGGCTAATATTTTATGGCTTTGGCAAGAAAATGTTTGGAATGTCCAGAAGTTATTAGTCCTCGAACACAAAAGCTTTTTGTTCATTTATAAACTCATAAAGGAGCTGTTATATTTTGAAATGTGCGAAATGTACTCATAGAAAATGTTATATTGAAGGGCAAAACTGCACTAAAATTGGCCTTAACGATGTTAAAGAAGCCTATGTAGGAGAGCTTTTAGATATTATGAAGGCTGCCGCCTGCACTGAAGGTCGCTTTTATAACAACCTTACCCGGTTAGAAGAAACAGTGGAGTTTTGCAAAACGATGGGTTACAAGAAAATTGGCATGGCATTTTGCATCGGTCTTAACCAAGAAACTAAGCTAATTGAGGAATATTTCTCAAAATTTTTTGAGGTCTATTCTGTTTGTTGCAAGGTTTGTGGTGTAGAAAAAGAAAACCTCAGCTTGGAGCAAATTAAACCTGGAACGAGTGAAACTATGTGTAACCCCTTAATGCAAGCGAAAATACTCAAAGAAAAAGAAGTTGAATTTTGTGTTACCGTGGGTCTATGTGTAGGGCATGATGCGTTATTTACAGGCGCATGCACGGCACCAACATCCTGTTTGGTAGCAAAAGATAGAGTGTTGGCGCATAATCCGCTGGGAGCGGTTTACTCACGGTATTGGCGGAAAAAGCTTGGCATTAATCCGAAAGATCAAGTTTAAGAGTCTATTCGAATAGAAAACTATGATGTTTATATAAGCTGGCATTGTATGATATATATTTTATTGACTTACATATCTCTATATCGTAATGTATAAATATAGCAATTTAAATATTAGAAGTGAATGATTGTATGGACCATAACTTTGATGAATTTAATCAAATTGTAGAGATATTGAATAGACTTAATTACCAATTGAAAGGATGTTGCATTGTATGGTTCATAAATTTAATCCGGAAAGCAAGCATAAGCTTGATAACCCAGAACGACGTAAACTTCTTCCACCGGAAGAAACCTTGTGCCGTTTAGGATTAGTAGAAGGTGATATTGTAGCAGATATCGGCTGTGGTATTGGCTATCTTACGTTGCCGGCTGCGCGTATTGTTGGTGATCAGGGGAAGGTATATGGTTTAGATATTTTGGCTGAAATGCTCGAAATAGTAGAGGATAAGGCCAGAGCTAAGCAGCTAGAGAATGTGGAAGTTGTACAAGTAAAAGAAAATGATTTTATATTGGCTGACCAAACCATAGAGTATGCATTAGCTTGTTTGGTCACACATGAGGTGGAGGACTCGTTTGCTTTTTTCCGGGAAGTGCACAGAATGCTGCAAGCCGAAGGTAAGCTGGCAATTATTGAGTGGATCAAACAAGATAGTAAAATGGGACCACCGATAGAACATAGATTAAATAATGAAGCAGTAGCAGAGGTTTTACAACAGTGCGGGTACACAAATATTGAGTATATTGCTCTTAATGCTGAAATGTATGCAGTGATAGCTAAATGTGCAAAATAAATAACAAGGAGTGATTGTAATGGCTGTTGCTTAAGTAGTTAAAGAAAAATGCCCACAAAATCATGTATGTCCTGCGTTGCCACATTGTCCAACGCAAGCCATTATTCAGGAGGAATATTAGGCTCCGAGAGTAATAACAGAAAAATGTATTGCTTGTGGAAAATGTGTTAAAATATGTCCTAATGAGGCATTGCAACTTCAAAGATAATAGTATTAGAGATATTTATGTGCGACATGTAAAAGATGCTATTTTATGAAAAGACGCGTAGACGTCCAATCATACTCCCAATTATTATGGAAGTATAATTTAAAAACCTTTAGCAAGTAAATAAACTATAGATAAATGTATATGGAGACTTATGGAGGAGCCTGTCACCGACGGGCTTCTTTTTGCATTTTTTGAAGAAGTCTAAGGAATAATGGGAGGGACATTGATTCATATTAAAAATGCAATAAATACTTTACCAAATTTTCACGAATATAAAAAGGAGAACTTATATGGAAAAAGCCTTAATCGCTGTTATTATTTTTCTGTTTGCATACGGTTTAATAATTTCAGAAAAAATCCATCGTACTCTTACTGCTTTAGCAGGTGGTACTTTATTAATTCTATTTCAGGTAATAAACCAAGAAACAGCATTTCACCATATTGATTTCAATACAATTGGTCTTTTAATTGGAATGATGATTATGGTTTCAATTGTTAGCCAAACAGGCTTATTTAAATATTTAGCAATATGGGCAGCAAAAAAAGTAAATGCGGACCCTGTTAAATTACTAGTTTCTCTTGGTGTTTTAACTGCTGTAAGTTCAGCACTGTTAGATAATGTGACAACGGTGCTTCTAATGACCCCTGTTATTTTTAGTATTACAGCCAAATTAAAAGTTACGCCAATACCTTATTTGATTACGGAAATTCTTACATCAAATATTGGCGGTACGGCAACCCTTATTGGAGATCCACCTAATATTATGATTGGCAGTGCTGTGAAAGAGTTAACATTTGTCGCATTTGTTAATAATTTAGCATTAATTTCAGTTGTTATTCTGGCTATTACTTTAGCGATATTAGTGCTAATTTACCGTAATCGTCTGAAGACTACAGATGAACTTAAGGCTAAAGTTATGGAGTTGGATGAAAGAAAACAAATTCAAGACGTTCCACTCCTTAAAAAATGCTTGTTTGTACTTGCTTTAACCATCGGTGCTTTCTGTTTTCATCAGGTTCTTCATTTAGAATCGGCTACCGTTGCCATCTCTGGTGCAATACTATTACTAGTGATGACCTATGCAAAGTCTGAACATGAACTGGAACGAATTTTTCATAAAATTGAATGGTTAACGATTTTTTTCTTTGTAGGATTGTTTGTCCTTGTTTCTGGATTAGTGGAGACAGGTATAATTTCCGTGCTAGCTAAAGATTTAATGACATTGACCGAAGGTAATTCAGTAGCTACTGTAATGCTGATTTTATGGCTTAGTGCGATAGCTTCTGCTTTCGTTGATAACATTCCTTTTGTGGCCACAATGATTCCCCTTATCAAAGAAATTGGAACTATGGGCGTTACTAATCTTGAGCCACTCTGGTGGAGTTTAGCACTCGGAGCTTGTTTGGGGGGAAATGGCACATTAATCGGGGCTAGTGCTAATGTAATTGTTGTTGGACTAGCTGCGCAATCAGGTCATTCTATTTCGTTTGTGAAATTTTTCAAAGTTGCATTTCCTTTAATGCTATTGTCTATTATGATTTCTAGTGTATATATTTATCTAAGGTATTTGATCTGAGTTTTTTACTGAATGTGTGATATATAGTTGTAGTAATGCGATAAAATTTAGAGCTTTGTAAATGTAGTGGGGATTTTATAATCTTTAAGCAATTGTCTCAAAATATGCTTAACTTATCTAGGTTATGTTCAAACTATTTTAAACAGCTATGAAATAAATTAAAAATATGCCATCATTTTGTTCGAACTTTTATAAACAAAATGATGGCATATTGACGTTCAAAGGATATGATTTATGTAGTTTTTGTTCAAACTTTTTTATAATGCTACACTTGGGATATAACTATCTCAAGAGGTATTTTTATAGATTAGGATGGCGGCGTATCAATATGTTTGCGAATCGTCTTTTGTTCAGTGGAGAGTGCTTTGAATGACTTCTATAGAGAGTCTAGGTTAATGGAAATGATAATGTTGACTCTATAAGATAAATAGTATATGATTAAAATTGAATATAGTAATATTATCGACTTAAAATAAACAAGTATTCGGAAATAAAAGGTGTATTGATTACTTGAGATGGTCTTTATAGTAGATTTTAATTTTTACAAAAGGGGAGCATTAGAATGAGAATTATTATTATAGGATCTGTAGCAGCTGGGACATCTGTAGCCGCTAAAGCGAGAAGAAATAATTTAGACAATGAAATTGTTATTTATGAAAAGGACAAGGACATTTCTTATTCAGTGTGTGGTCTGCCTTATTATATAGGTGAAGAATATATCCAAAGAGAAGATCTTAGCCCGAGAAATCCAGCCTGGTTCAAAAAACGTTTTGATATTGATATTCACATTGAACATGAAGTGTTGGCCATTGATGTTAGCAAGAAAGAGTTAGAAGTCAAAAATTTGCAAACGGGGGTTATATTTTATGACCACTATGATATTTTAGTATTGGCTACAGGTGCTGCTCCATTAAAACCTAATATTGAAGGACTAGACAGTGAACATGTGTTTTGCTTAAGAAATATTATTAGTGCGGATAAAATTAAAGAGTACATTAAGGCGCGTCAACCAGTATCGGCAGTGATTGTTGGCAGCGGTTTTATTGGCATGGAAGTGGCAGAAAATCTGATAAAAACGGGCATACAGGTAGCCGTTGTGGAAGCAGTGGAGCAGGTTATGCCTTCTTATGACCCTGAGATGTCTTTGAGGATTAAAAATGAACTGCAGGACAATCAGGTACAAGTTTTCACTGGAGAAAAAGTCGTCAAAATTAATGCTGAGGAAAGAACTGTAGTTACAGATAAAGGCAGCGTTCTGCCGGGCGATCTTGTTATTATTTCAACAGGCGTTAAACCGGCAGTAGGAATTGCGCAGCAAGCGGGTGTAGAGCTTGGCACGACTGGGGCAATTAAGGTTAATTGCCATATGCAAACCTCAATTAAGGATATTTATGCGGTAGGCGATTGTGCAGAAAGTTATTTCCTTATGGATGGAACGCCTTGCTACCGTCCTATGGGTTCAACGGCGAATAAGACAGGTAGAATAGCAGGAGATGTTATTACAGGTGGTAGTTTAAGCTTTAGAGGAATACTAGGGACAGGGATTGTGAAAGTATTTAATCTAACTTGTGGACAAACTGGATATACAGAACGAGAAGCAAAAAAAGCTGGGTATGATGTTGAGGTGATTCATAACATCAAACCTAATCAAACAGAATATTTTGCGGGAAGTTCAGAACTGGTTATCAAGGCTGTTGCTGATCGTAAGACTGAGAAATTATTGGGTGTACAAATTATCGGTAAAAAAGGTGTGGATAAACGGATTGATGTATTTGCTACAGCCATAACCTTTGGTGCTAAGGCTGGAGATCTGGCACACCTTGACCTTGCTTATGCTCCGCCATTCTCCACAACGAAAGATCCAGTGATGTATACGGGAATGATTTTGGACAATGCCTTAAATCGAGACAGAAAAATCATTACATTTCAAGAATTTAAAAGTAATCGAAAAAAGTTTACAGTGGTTGATGTTAGAAGTAATAGGGACTTTGAAAAAGGGCATATTGAGGGTGCAATTAATATACCTTTAGGAAGTCTTAGAGAAAAATCAGAACAACTTTTAAAAAACCAGTCGATTGTGGTGCATTGTAATAAAGGGGTTACTGGAAATGCTGCACAAAATGTATTAATCAACCTTGGATTTACCGATGTCTATAATCTTTCTGGTGGTTACAAGGAATACAAAACAGAGACTACCTTTTAACGATAGTAAGATTTATATTGTTACTAAATTTTCATTGATAAGTATGAGAATAATTGCATAGTATGATACATTAGAGAATGTTCATCTTTGATTGGGTAAGTCGCACTAGATGATGGATAGAAAGATTTTAAATTAAGAGGTGGAAATAATGGATATTGTAGAAGTTCTTAAAGCCTTGGCAGATGAAACAAGAATTCGAATTTTGAACGTATTGCACAAAGAAACTTTATGTGTATGTGATCTAGAAGAAATCTTAGAACTTAGCCAGTCTAATGCCTCAAGGCATCTAATAAAATTAAAAAGTGCCAAATTGATTACTAGTGAAAAGCAAGCGCAGTGGGTATATTATCGGGTTGATGAAAAAATACTTGAGAAATATTCTTTTGTAAATGAGCTTTTGGCAAAGGAACTGGATAAAAGTCCACAATGCAAAAAAGATTTTGCGCGAATGAAGAAGTACAAAGATCTTGGTGGGAATTGCGAAAACTCAATCCAAATTGATGGCAAGTAAAAAGTTCAGTGAATAAATGAATAAATTGGATTATAGGCATATAATAAAGAGATGATGCTTATTTAAAATAATTGGAGGTATGCAAATGGTAAATGAGAATACGCAAAATCCTCAAAAGAAATTATCTTTTCTAGATCGATTTTTAACTCTATGGATTTTTGTGGCAATGGCTATTGGCGTTGGGGGAGGTTATTTATTCCCTGGGGTGGCAGCCTGGTTGGAGGAGTTTTCAATTGGAACGACATCAATCCCGATTGCAATCGGTTTAATTGTAATGATGTATCCACCATTAGCTAAAGTAAAGTATGAAGAATTAGGGAAAGTGTTTAAAAATCGCAAGGTAGTGACATTGTCGCTTATTCAAAACTGGATAATTGGCCCGGTATTGATGTTTGTGCTGGCGATCACTTTCTTGGCAGATAAACCTGATTATATGGTTGGTTTAATCCTAATCGGACTCGCACGTTGTATAGCTATGGTAATTATCTGGAACTCACTTGCTGATGGAGACAATGAATATGCGGCCGCACTGGTGGCGCTTAATTCAATTTTTCAACTGGTATTATATTCAGTGTTTGCTTATTTCTTCATTACAGTACTTCCGGGGTGGATTGGTTTTGAGGGCATGAAGATCCATGTATCTATGAAGGATGTTGCAATGAGCGTAGCAATCTATCTAGGGATTCCTTTTGTGGCTGGATTCTTAACTAGGTATTTCTTACTGCCAGCGAAAGGTCGCGAATGGTATGAAAATACTTTCATACCTAAGATTAGTCCTTTAGCATTGATTGCTTTACTGTTCACAATTGTGGTGATGTTTTCGCTAAAAGGTGGCTATATTGTGAAGTTGCCAATGGATGTAGTAAGTATTGCGATTCCTTTGATTATTTATTTTGCAGTTATGTTCTTGGTTTCTTTTTTCATGAGCTGGCGTATAGGTGTTAATTATGAACAAACAACGACACTTTCTTTTACCGCAGCAAGTAATAATTTTGAACTTGCAATTGCGGTTGCGGTAGCCATGTTTGGTATAAATTCCGGGCAGGCGTTTGCCGCAGTTATTGGACCTTTAATTGAAGTGCCGGTGATGATCGGGTTGGTTAATGTCGCTCTAGGCTTTCGAAAATATTTTGTAGCTCGTGACCAATTAAAAGAAAATGGGGAATAGAGTTAATTGATCAAGTGTTGATTAGTTCAAGGGATGGAAGAACTCCGTGCAGAAATTAAAATGGTGTCAGAACCGCGTGATTTTTTGCAGGCAGAGAGTGTATGCTGACTGGTATAAAAAAGATGTTTTGTTGCATTGAATTTTCTATATAAGTTTAAATAAAAAGCACATGCCGAGATAATTTTTATCTCAGTATGTGCCTTTTGTTCAAAAAATTATGCTATTTAAACTTATTTACGATAGTCTGACAAAGATTATTAACTAATTCAGGTGTAGGAGCTGCGTTGCTTTTTTCTAGACCCATTTGTGTTGATACAAATGGGTGTGATTGAATTCCTATATTTTCAAGAATTTTTTAGAATATAGTTTCATATTAAGTTATATTTTTACAGGAACTAATGTAAGTTTTGTAGAAGTAGGACATTATAATTTATAGTTCGGTAAAGGAGAATAGTATGCGACTAAAAAAATTATCGGAAGGTCGTTCATCTAAAAGTATAACTCCTAGCTATAGGGCATTTGAATTCTGTGAGGTGCTGAACTCGATTCCTGTCCCACTATTTATTAAGGATTTGGATGGTATATATATTAATTGCAATAAATCTTATGAAAAATTTATCGGATTGCACAAAGATGAGATTATAGGTAAATCTGTATACAATCTTGCACCTAAAAAATTAGCGGATGTATATCATACAAAAGATCAGGAACTGTTTGAACAAGGTAATGTGCAGATCTATGAGAGTATGGTTACTACAGCAGAGATGAACCGCTATGTAATATTTCACAAATCTATTTATCGGAATGAAGTAGGTGATGTTAGTGGTTTAGTGGGAGCAGTTATTGACATAACCGAACAAAAAAAAGCGGAAGAATTCCTGAGGGTAAGCGAAGAAAAGAATAAAGCACTTTTAGAGGCTATACCCGATGCAATGGCTGTAGTAACATCCGAATTTATAATATTAGAATTTAAAAAAGCGAAAGAATTTGGAAATATTAGAGATGGCCAATTCTTTATAGGAAAAACAACAACTGAAGTCTTACCAGAGGATGCTGCTAGACTCTATATGAAAAATATTACATCGGCATTTCAAACTAGGAAAGTGACATGTTTTGAATATCAAGTAGTACATAATCGAGAGATACGATATAGAGAAGCTCGTGTTGTTGCAATTCCTAATGAAAATGCATTGATTATGATCCGTGATATTACAGAACGGAAAATTGCGGAAGCGGAGATTCATAAACTTTCCCTTGTTGTTGAACAAAGTCCTGGCGAAATTGTAATTACCGATATAAATGAAAAAATAGTTTATGTTAACTCTAAGTTTAGTCAAAATTCAGGATATACACTGGATGAATTAAAGGGTGTTAATGTTAGTTTTTTAATGGCAGGATTACAATCAGACGAAACTTATAGTGTTATACAGAAAATTACATCATCTGGCAGTGAATGGCGTGGTGAAATTTGTAGTAAGAGAAAAAGTGGAGAACTTCGTTGGGTTTTAGTATCGTTGTCGCCGCTAAGGACGCTAGATGGGGAAGCCACCAACTATTTATCAGTTGGTCAGGATATAACAGATAAGAAGCTAATGGAAGAAACACTTGGAAAGCGAAATGCAGAAATTAAAGACGCCTTGGATAATTTGGAGCAGACACAAATTCAGTTAGTTCAACAAGAGAAAATGGCTGGAATTGGGCAACTAGCCGCAGGAGTGGCCCATGAAATTAACAATCCATTGGGATTTGTGCTAAGTAATTTTGATTGTTTAAAGCAATACGTGATTAATATTACAGAGATAGTTAATCAATATAGAGAGCTGAAAGATAGAGCCTTAGAATCTGAAGTTCAAAACTTGAAAGAGATGGCAGAGCAGCTTGTTGACATGGAAAAGAAGAAAAAAATCGATTATATTTTTGAAGATCTCGATCCACTGATGCAAGAGTCAGATGAAGGGTTAAAAAGGTTGAGTGGTATAGTAAAAGCCCTAAAATCATTTTCAAGGGTAGATCAAGGCAGTGAATTTGAAAGTTATGATTTAAATGCAGGCATAAAGAATACGCTAATCGTTGCAAAAAATGAGATTAAATATGTTGCGGAGATCGAAGTTGAGCTAGGAGAATTACCTCATATACAAGCTTTAGCCGGGCAAATTAACCAGGTGCTCCTGAATATTATCTTAAATGCGGCTTATGCGATTAAGGAAAAGAAGATGGACAAGCTTGGTAGAGTTAAGATTACTAGTTACCATGATAATCAATTTGCATACTGTTTGATTCAAGATAATGGTATTGGGATGTCAGAAGAAACTGCAAAAAATATTTTCAATGCATTTTTTACCACGAAGCCTGTTGGAGAAGGTACGGGACTTGGACTTAGTATCTCTTATGACATTATTGTTAATAAGCATCATGGTAATATTTCTGTTATCAGTGAAAAAGGTACTGGGACGACCTTTACTATTAAATTGCCTTTATAGTTATGATAGACAAATCCCCTTTTGATGGCGAGGTAGGTATTTCAGATGGCTGTAACAATGAAATTTCCTGAAATAAAAAAATAATTCAGACCTTTTTGAGGGGGAATATTTAATATGATAAAAAATATTATTTTATTTGTAGATGATGAAATAAATAGTCTCAATTCTATTCGAAGAGCAGTTATAGATGAGAAATTTATATCATTATTTGCAAATAATGCGCGAGAAGCTTTGGAAATGATGCGGGAAAATGATGTGAGTGTTCTTGTTACCGATATGCAAATGCCAGAAATGGATGGACTGGCCCTGTTAAAAGAAGTAAAGCTGAATTATCCAGATACGATTAGAATTGTTGCATCTGGTTATATCGAAATATCCAGTGTACTTACTACTGTTAATCAAGGTGATATATTTAGATTTATTGCGAAGCCATGGAAGAAGGAAGACGACTTGTTACCTGTACTTTGGCAAGCGATTGAATACTATAATTTGCGTCGGGATAAGAAAAGGTTGGAATTATCGCTTCATGAAAGAAATGCTGCCTATAAAAAAATGTTGCGAACGATGGAAAAACAATTTTCTGGCAAAAAAAGCGATTTAGAGAGCATTAAAAGTGTAATGCTTACGGTAATGAATTATTTAGAAAGTGAAATTGCTGGTGTAGATAATAAAATAAAAGAGGCGAATTTACCTAATTTATTATTGCAAGTCCAGGTGATCAAAGAAATAGCAGAAGATTATTTAAATATAATACCAACGACATTACAAGAGTTTTCATTAGAAGAGATACTGCAAGATCTACGTAAATATCTTACTGATCAAATGATGCAGTGCAAATTGAAAATGACTACAAAAAATGTGAAGTGCTGTGGTAATTATAAATTACTTATAATGATCTTACTATCTATATTTAAATTAATTGATCGTGCAGGTACAAATCGTAATTTTAGTTGTACAACCTCATTCGAAAAATATGAAGATTTTATACGAGTAAATAACATTATTGAGATAGGGTATGTAGATGGTGGTAATGTATTAATTGATGATGCTCAATTATTAACACATACTAAATTAGATAATTATAGTTCGCTTTTAACCCAAATTGGAAAAGCTTATAATATTTTTGTAACGTATACATATATAAATCAGAACTTATCAATTATCACTGTTACTTCTGATTTTCTCCACGCTAAATAAACTG
>JARBTT010000123.1 GCA_029240055.1 Anaerosinus sp. | reverse complement strand
TGTTGAAGCAAAAGAAGAGTTAAAATCTGCTTTAATCAACTTTAAAGGTACCATCCTCCTCGTATCCCATGAACCGGAATTCTATGAAGACTGGGTCACCGATGTATGGAACGTCGAAGGCTGGACAACCAAAATCGTATAAAAAAAGCGAGGCACCTATATAGGTGCCTCGCTTTTTTCATTGTTTAAATTTCTTCAACCATAATTTTATTAAATAGATCATCTACTATGCTTTTCGTAACAAAACCACTTTCTTTTTCCAATGCATTTGCTGTCCCGCACGCTGACGCCAATTTAATTGCATTGATGATAGAATCATTTTTTTGCATAGCAATTGCCATTCCTGCTACATAAGCATCACCTGATCCTACAGGATTTACTGCTTTCACCTTTGGTATATTCACTTTATATATTTTATCTTTATAGCCAACGATAGAGCCATCTGCACCTAATGATATTGCTACAATTTGAATGCCAAGATTATTAAAATTCTTTATTTCATTAATTACATCGTCAATATTCTTAATTTTCCGTCCAGTTATCGCTTCAACTTCATCTTTATTCGGTTTAATAAAATACGGTTTTGCTTGAATCCCATTTTTTAAAAGCTCACCACTGGCATCTAAAAATACTTTTTTTTCATAATCATTGGCAATTCCCGTTAAAAGTTCATAAAAATCATTTGGCACATTCTTAGGGGCACTTCCGGAAATCACAACGATTTCAGCCTCATGAATAAGTTCATTGTATTTGTCAACAAAATACTGTTGATCGAATACACCGACTTCAGGCCCTGGTTCTAAGATTTCTGTTTGTATTCCATCATCCGAAATTAAAGCCAAACACGACCGTGTTGTGTTTCTCCTTGGATTTTTACAAAATCTTGATTTATCCCGTATTCTTTTAATTTTTCTTCAATAAAAGCTCCTGTTTTTCCGCCAATAAATCCTGTTACAATACACTTTTCATCTAAAATGGTCATGATATTTGCTACATGAATTCCTTTTCCTCCAGGTGTATTTTCAACTTGCCTCGCTCTTATCACTTTACCTTTAGAAATGTCGGCGATTTCATAACGTTTATCCATTGAAGCGTTTAAATTTACCACCAGAATCATTTACGTATCCTCCTATTATGTCTAAAGCCATCTAATATCTGTCAGCACTACCACATACTCTGATTTTATGCTGCACAATTTTTTTCATGGCTTCTTTTGCTGGCGTTAAATATTTTCTAGGATCATTGGCGCTTGGATTTTGAATAAAATATTCTTTAATTGCATTCGAAAATGGAATTTTTAGATCAGTAGCAATATTTACCTTGCAAATACCTAATGAAATTGCTTGTTGTACCAGCTCATCCGGCACATCAGAAGCTCCATGCAACACTAATGGAATACTTACTTTGCTTCTAATTTCTTGCAAACGAGTAAAGTCTAATTTAGGTTTACCTTTATATAAACCATGCGCTGTACCAATGGCAACAGCAAGAGAATCAATCCCTGTTCTCTGGGCAAAAGTTACTGCATCATCTGGATTGGTATACATACTGTCTTTTTCATCTACGACCAAATCATCTTCTATACCAACGAGCTTACCCAGTTCCGCTTCTACCGTTGCATCATATCGATGTGCATAGGCTGCTACTTCTTGTACTTTTGCAATATTTTCTTCAAAGGCCTCTTTTGAGGCATCAATCATACATGATTTAAAGCCCACATCAATCGCTTGTTTAATCTTTAAGATGTTTTCAAAATGATCTAAATGGATCGCAATTGGGGTATCTGTATTTTTTGCTGCCGAACTTGCCATTGCTACTACATATTCATCTCTTGCGTAATCAATCGTTGACGGTGTTACGGCAATAATGACTGGTGAATGCATTTCCTTTGCAGTATCAGCAACTACTTGCAACGTTTCTAAATTATGAATATTAAATGCAGGTACTGCATATTTGTTTTTTTGTGCATTAATCAACATTTCTCTGGTCGATACTATTGTTTTCATTCGTAAATCCCCCTAAATTTTAAAGAACAAAGGCTCTCCTCTGCTAGGTTAGTAGTTTGTCACTTAGCCTATTGGGTGAGCCTTTAATTTCTGCTATTTTAAAAAACGTACATTACTTTTAAAGATTTTTCATCCTTACTTAACATTGTTTCAAAAGCTTGATACCCATTTTCTAGTTTAAATTTATGCGTTATAATATCATCCACTTTGATTTTTCCAGAATCTAAATACTCAACGGCTGCTGTCCACTCCGCACCAGGAAACGGTGAAGAATAACTCATCCAGGAACCCGTTACATTCAGTTCACCACGTAAAATCAATTCGAAATTTTTTGCTTCAATGTTTACATCTTTGTGCGCTGTACCAACGTAAACAATCGTTCCTAATTTGTTCACTAGCGTAAGCACTTCATTTTGAATAAAGTTAATACCAGCGGTTTCAAAAACATACTCCACTTTTCCATGCTCAGAAAAATATTCTTTTACATTTGTGTTTAGTGAATTAATCGTTTCATACGCACCCAATTTTTTAGCTAAGTTTAATTTGTAATCATCAATGTCTACGACATATATTTTTTCTATACCCTTTGCTAATAAACATTGCATAACCAAGATACCAATCGTGCCACAGCCATAAACAATTGCTTTTTTACCGCCTTGAATCGTTGCTCTTTCCACCCCATGAATGGCAACAGTAATTGGTTCTATACATGCAGCTTGCTCATAGCTTACTTTTTCTGATATTTTTACAACATTTTTACTTGGAACAACAACGTATTCTGCCATTGCACCATTTTCTCGCGACCCAATAAAGGAATAATGCGTACACATTGCCGGTTTACCTTTTTGGCAATTTTCACACTTTTCACAAGGAATCAACGGTGCGGCCGTCACTCTATCCCCAACCTTACAGTTGGTTACATTTTCTCCGACTTGAGCAATATCTCCAGAAAACTCATGACCAATAACAATAGGATAATTATGCACCCCACCATCCTTTGCTCTTGGTACATCAGAACCGCAAATGCCGCATGCTCTTACTTTAATCAAAACTTTATCGGCTGTTACTTCAGGCTTTGGAATATCTTGATAAACAAGTTTCTTTATTCCTTCTACAACCAATGCTTTCATTGTTGTCATTATTCAGCCATCCCCTTTTGACCTTCCCTAACTTCAGCAACGACCATCTTTTGTTGTCCTTTCTTGTACCAGAAATAGGTGAATATGACACAAGCTATATAGAAGCCACCAACACAAATGAGACCAGTTGCATTTGTTGTATTAAATACTTGCGTTAAGATATAAGTGATTGGGCTTCCACCTTGGTCAAGAGAAGCAATTTTCGCACTCGGATCCGTCAGCTGTCCTGCATTTTTTGCTAATATTGTATGCAATCCAATCGTTTGGTTTGATATCCAAATCGTTAAGCTCATTACCACCGAACCCGTGATGATTGTTCTAAACAAGTTCCCACCATGAACACCAACTGCCATTGCAACAAAGAAGCCAATGGTTGCTAAATCACCAAAAGGAAGAATTTGATTTCCTGGAATAATTGCTGCTAAAAATATAGTAATTGGAATAAACAGCAGCGAGGCTGTTACTACTACTGGATCCCCAAGTAACAATGCACAATCCAGACCAATGTAGAATTTACTATTTTTGAAGCGTTTTTGTAACATTACTTTTGCTGCTTCTGAAACAGGAAGTAACCCCCCCATAATATGTTTTACTACCTGCGGCATAAGAATGATAACAGATGCCATTTGAATTCCTAATGTTAAGATTCCACGTACATCATAACCTGCAAGCACACCAATCATAACTCCCATAACTGCCCCCATAATTGCAGGATCGCCGATAACCCCAAAACGTTTTTCAATTTGTCCTGGATTAATATTAATATCTTTAATAACCGGAATTTTATCTATTAAACAATTGATCGGTACTGAAATTGGGGCAAGATAACCAGTTGTACCATGCGGTAATGCGATGCCTTCTAATCCAAAATACTCTTCTGCAATTGGTGCAAACCAATCCCCTAGTTTATAAGCAAATGCCGCATGTATGATAACACCGACGACACCAAGTGTGTAACTGCCGGTTGCAATATGAACCAATGCACCTGTAAAAGCAAAATGCCAGATATTCCAAATATCAAGATTAACGACCCTAGTCATTCTTAGTGCCAGCATTACTAGGTTAACTGCAATTGCAATTGGAATTGCAACCAATGCGATATCACTTGCCCATGTCATAGGTGAAGAACCAGGCCAGCCAATATCAATGATATTCATACTAATGCCAAAATTTTCTGACATGGCAACTGCAGCCTTAGCCAAGTTATTTAGCATCAAACTAATAACTAAACCAATACCAACAAAACCAATACCAATTGAAATACCAGATTTTAATGATTTACCAATTGATTGTCCTAGGCATAGCGCCACAATAAAAATAACAATCGGCAACATAACTGCTGGACCTAAGTCTACAAAATACTGTACAAAAGATAATACTCCCATTATAAATACACCCTCCCATAAGCTTTATTAATATTTAAAAATTATTTCAAATATCCTAATATTTTCTCTTCTGTTTCTTCTTTGTTAATACCCGTTAAAAAAGCCATACCATTTACATAAGGCAAACCATAGTCTCTTTTGATTCTCATCGTAGTTACAATTAAATCGATGCCTTGTAAACTGCTTTCAATTTCAGACATACGAATTTGTAAGATTTCCACATCAATCCCATTGGCTTTACAAAGCTCTTTGATACCATTTGCCGCAACGGTCGATGTTGCTACCGCGCCACCACAAGCTACAATTACTTTTTTCATTTTTTCTCCTCCTCAAATTAGTTTTTCAATTTACTTACAAGCATGTTTCTAACTTCTTCTTCATCGCTAGAATTTAGTAAAAGCTCTATACAACTCGCTTCTTGAAACATCGCAAATAATTTTTGTAACATATCTAAATGCTGGTTACTATCTTTTAATGCCAACATAAACACTAAATTGACCTCCACAGTCTCATCACAATTTTCCATGCTATGAAACACGATAGGATTGGCTAACTGTACTACAGCAATCCCATTTTTCAATACATTCCCCACTGGGCTCGCATGCGGTATCGCAATCCCTTTTTTCACCAACGCAATACCTGTTGGGAACTGCTCTTCTCTTTTTAATGCGCTATCTATATAAGCTTGCTTGATATAACCTTTTTCTAATAAAAATTCACCTGTTTTTTCAATTGCCGCTTTTGCATCCTTGGCGTCTATTTTAAGTCCAATTAAATCCGTTGTAATTAACTGTTCCATATTCATAAAATTCACCTTCTACTAAAACTTTTGATAAAATTCTGATAAGATTTATCTTTAATCAGAGCTTTAACTCCATTCTCTTTTACTAAATATTCAAATAACTTCAGGAAAACATTTTCCCATAAATTAATTTTTTCTTTTACAATATTGATTAGAAAGATAACTTGCACATGATGGTCATCCCACACAATCGGCTTCTCTAGAATCAAAATCGCAATTGAAGAAGTATCCATATCGTTATACATTGGATGCGGTATCGCTACCAAATTACCAATCTCAGTTGACGATGCTTCTTCCCTTTCAAGCACTGATAGCTTTGTTTTCTCACTCATGTATCCTTTTTCTATCATTTTCGTTGTTAAAAATTCTAGAACTTCTTGTTTATTCTTCAAGGCTTTATCTTTATAGAAACAATCTTCTCGAAAAAACTCTTCGTAAGCTAGTTCACTATCCACAACTTGGCCAAAAATACGACTTTCAATAGTATCCATTTCATTTTTATTTAATAAATGAGTTACATGAATGATTTTTTCAGACTGCATATGTTGAATTGGTATCGTTGTTAAAATCATATCAGCACTAGCTACAGTGGTTTCATCAATTTCATAGCCAGGCATTGTTTTAATGACTTTAATCCGATTCTTAAAATGTTCCTCTATCTTTGTTTTAATTAAAATAGCAGTTCCAATCCCTGTTGCACATACAATAATTGCTCGTTTAAAATTGATATCATTTTTTATGCCTTTACGGCTTAAAGCAGCTCCGAAATGAATCGCAATATAGCCAATTTCATTTTCATCAACATCAACAGCTTCTATTTTTTCAATTACACGACTTGCAATAACCGCAATTTGAAAGGCTAATGGATATTCATTTTTGATAACTTCTAAAACTTCATTGCGAATATTCATATTAAATTTGATTCTTGTAAGTGCGATTTTAAGGTGGAGAGTAAGCCCTTCAATTAAATTTTTGTCATTGGAAAAATCAATTTTAACAACTTCATTTACCTTAAGCATCATTTGTTTAATCATGTCTTCGACATTATCAGCTACCTGATCTTGATTTACATCAAAATACTTTTTACTTGCAATCAAATGTTGCGCAATATAATAGATTTCACTCATTGCAACATCAACGCTTAACTCCATATAAATTTGGTCAATGATATCCTTTGCAACCTGAAATTCTATAGTTTCTTCAATCTTTTTCGTTTGACTAATCGTATAAACAATTTGATTTTCATGATTTGCGCGTTTGATGGCAATTGCTATATGAATCAACAAATTTTTAATTGCCATATCGGTTAGCTTTATTACACGTTTTGCAGTTACCGTAAGGATAATTTCCTCAATTTTATATAGGTTAACTTCTACAAATAAATTTTGATAAAATTCATTTGTAGAAATGTCCTCTTGCTGGTTACGATTGAATATATATTCAGAAATACAATACCTAATTTGCGCCTCATTTCCAGCAATCTGCATGCCTTTAGTTTTATAACTGATAATTTTAAGTGAATATTTTGTTATTTTTTTCTCAACATCTTTAAGGCTAAGTTTCAACGTTGATAAACTAATAAACATCTCATCTGCCAAATCCATTTGCGTAATTTGTTTATTTTGCAATGCATTGAACAATAATTTTTTAATGATGTAATATACCCGCGCTTCCGCTGATACCAAGCTAATTTTTTCTGGTGATTGATTTGCTAAGCCTAGTCCTGAAAAAACATCTTTATTGATAATTTCTAAAATATACCCAGCTCTAGTCGCCGAATTGATCATAGCCCCTTTATCTTTCAAATAACTATTGAGATATTTAATATCACTACGGATAGTCCTTGAAGATACTCCAACTAGTTTCGACAGCTCCTCACCAGTAATTCCTTTGTCATGCTTTAGCAACAACTTAAATATTTTAAAAACTCGCTCATTTGGTATATTCATTACATCACCCCTTCGACCTGATTTTAGTTTAGCAATAATCTTGTGTATAGCATAGTTCGTCTATTTCCTGCTATCAAGGAAATAAGCAAACTATTATATTAATATCTTTACAATTGAAGGTTTGATAGCGGAAATTTATCATATCATTTTTATCGTAACAAATACCATAAATAGTTCTTCCAATCGTTTTTATTTTCTGTCTTCTCCCTTCAGATTCGCCCATGCTGGATGCAAAAAAAAGAGAATCATTAAAAGCCCTCGAACTTTTAATGATTCTCTTTTTTCTTTTGTTTTTATAATTAGTGTTTTTCTGCCACGCTTAGCTCATATACTAACTCTATATCTTTTTTGTCGCTTTTTAACGTAAAAATACTAATTACTGTAATAATTAACACGACTATTCCTAAAAATAAATACGTATTTTGGAAACCAAGTATAGCATACATTCCCCCAGCAATCGAAGAAAAAAGTACAACTGCTCCTTGTTTCGCTAAATTGAATCCCAGTAAATAAACCGTAGCCGATAAGCGCACATCGAAAACTCCCGTGATATATTTCATAACCGAAACCAACATAAGTGGCATTTCAAATGCAGCGATCAAGCGTATAGCAGATAGCATGACTGGTGTAGTAAAAATAGCGCTACCGATAATACGAACAAATGTTAATATTCCAAACAACAACAAGCCTTTCTTAGCACCAATTTTATTAACCAAAGCTGGAGCAAATATCATCAAAATAGCTTCTAGTGCAGTTTGCCCCGCACATAACTTACTAAATACATCAATGCCTGTCATCTTATCATCAAAAAAAGTTACATAATAGTTAGGAAACTGCTGATCAAACACATCATAAATAGAAGCTGTACCGACAATAATAAACGCAAAATACCAAAAATCTTTCATTTTTAGAATAGCTAAAACATCTTTCTTACTTATCTCTATTATCGCGGCTTTCTCTTTTTCTGGTACCTGTTCTTGTTTTACACGAGCTGTATACAAAAGCACACATAGTAATAGTGCCGAACCTGAACCAAACCAGAAAATATTATCGGGATTTTGAACATAAAGGATACCACCAATAAACGTAGCTGTTGCACCAGCAATCGAGCCAAAAAGTCTAACATGACCATATTCAAAGCCATTTTTTCTACTTACTTTTTCAATATAAGATTCAACGACACCTAC
>JARBTT010000281.1 GCA_029240055.1 Anaerosinus sp. | reverse complement strand
TACGGCTCCTCGTTGTGAAGGGTTTAAACCCGCTAAATAATCCAAATTAACTCCTTAAATTTTAAAACCTGAGAATAGGGTATAAAAGTACAAATTTCCTCCCGATCACTAGGGCTATCACGCCAATATTTTTGCACAAAAAAATCCGACAATTCAAAATCATCGGATTTTTTTGCTATTTACTTATGTTTAATTTCTACTATTATAGTTTGGAGACTCTTTCGTAATAGAGATATTATGTGGATGAGATTCTCTCAAGCCAGCGCCTGTAATACGAACAAATTGGGCCTCCTGCAGTTTTTCAATTGTAGCAGCACCACAATAACCCATTGATGCACGCAATCCACCGATATACTGATAGACTACTTCAGCTAATGTACCTTTGTAAGGAACACGTCCTACTATTCCTTCTGGAACCAGCTTTTTGATATCATCTTCTACATCTTGGAAATAACGGTCCTTAGAACCTTTTTCCATTGCTTCAATAGATCCCATACCACGATATGATTTAAATTTACGGCCTTCGTAAATAATCGTCTCGCCCGGAGCCTCTTCTACTCCAGCAAATAAAGAACCTGCCATAATCGTGCTTGCTCCAGCAGCAATAGCCTTTGCGATATCACCAGTTTGTTTGATACCACCATCAGCGATCAATGGCACTCCAGTTCCCTTAAGCGCTTTAGCAACTTCATACACCGCATAAAGTTGTGGAACTCCTACACCAGCAATAATACGGGTTGTACAGATCGATCCAGGCCCAATACCTACTTTTACGGCATCGGCACCAGCTTCGGCCAATGCCGTTGCCGCTGCACCTGTCGCAATATTCCCAACGATCACCTGCAATTCAGGAAAGGTGGATTTCACCAATTTCAATTTATCAATTACCCCCTTAGAGTGCCCATGTGCAGTATCAATGGTAATGACATCCACACCGGCTTTCACTAACGCTTCAACCCGATCCAATGTATCTGGAGTAACGCCTACTGCCGCTCCTACCAATAAACGCCCATGGCTATCTTTGGCTGCATTCGGATAATGCTTATATTTTTGGATATCTTTAAAGGTGATCAGACCTTTCAAGATTCCTTCGTTGTTGACAACTGGAAGTTTTTCGATTTTCTCATTCTGAAGAATTTCCTCTGCTTTCACCAAATCCGTTCCTTCGGGAGCAACGACAAGATTATCTTTTGTCATGAGCTCATTGATTGGACGGCTCATATCTTTTTGAAAACGAAGATCACGGTTGGTTACGATACCCACTAATTGACCTTTTTCATTGACCACTGGAATCCCTCCGATCTTATGTTCCTTCATAATATTAAAGGCATCACCAACGGTAGCGGAGGCTAACAATGTAACCGGATCTTGGATCATACCGCTTTCTGAACGCTTCACTTTACGCACTTCAGCAGCTTGTTCTGCAATCGTCATGTTCTTATGTAACATACCAATACCGCCCGCTTGCGCGATCGCAATTGCTAAATCAGCACCAGTTACTGTATCCATTCGTAAGTGAGACCTTCTGCTACGAATTTTTGTGGATCTAATTGCATGGCAAATATGTATTGGGTTTTCTATTTGCCAGGCAAATTTAAGAAAAATAAGTAATATTAAAAAATAAAATACACAAATTACAATCCATAGACAATTTAGAACAATTATGAATTGATACCATTGTCCGTTTTAGCGCATTGTCTTTTTTTTTGGCAAGCTATTTGCTTTTGATAACACGAAAAGTAATTTTAATTAATGAAAATATAAAGAAAAGATAATTATGAAAAAGACATTACTCTCATTAGCTGCTGTTGCAGCATTAGCTTTCAGCGCAAACGAAGCAAAAGCACAATCACCACAACGGGCTGCTATCGGTGTTGTTTTTGATGGTACTGGTGGTGACCTTTGGGGGGTTCAATACAAACAATCTTTTGGCGGAACAAACAATGGTCAAGCGCAAGTGATGTTTGATGACAACGTCGTCGCTGTAGGAGCTGATTATCAATACGCTAGACCATTCCGCGGTGTAAACGGACTAGGATGGTATGCGGGTGTTGGTGCGCAATTGACATTTCTTGACGCGGGAAATGACGATATGACTCTTGTCGGTTTGAGACCACAATTGGGTTTGGAATTTAAAATCCCTGCCGCCCCTATCGGATTCCACGCAGACTGGAAACCAGATTGGAGATTGAACCACAACAGTGATTTTGATGCTTCAACATTCTCATTTGGTATTAAATATACATTGAGATAGTATTAAAAACTATATAAAAAAGGTCCTGCTCCAAAACAAGCAGGACCTTTTTTTATATAAAATAAATCCCTAAAATATTTCTTTTTTTCAGCAATTCTTCTAATTTTATGCCTTTGACCTAAATGGCATAAATAAAGCTTTTCATTCTACAAAAATTTTATACCTTTGCCATTCTTGGTAAAGTGTGATTAATCAAGAACTAATTATCAATTACATAAACAGTATTTAACATTAAAATTAATACAATTAATAACAGACGATGCAAGGTAAAGGGCTGATTAAACTTTTAGTG
>JARBTT010000122.1 GCA_029240055.1 Anaerosinus sp. | reverse complement strand
TACCAGGTATGGCGGCGGAAAGTCAAGAGACCATGACGCTTCAGCAAATTGTCGATACAGCGATAAATAGCAATCCAACAGTAGTAGAGAGCCAAAAACGTTGGGAAGAAAAACAAGCCCGTATTCCGCTCGCGACAGCCTTGTCAAATCCACAATTCGGGATTATGAAAGATGATATACCAAAGAATAGCTTAAATCCGTTTGATGGTATGATGACTGAATATAGTTTAACCCAGGATGTTATGAATCCGGACAAACGTAAGGCGATGGGGAAAATGGCCGGTAGTGATTCGGAAATGGCCAAAGCCAATTACAAAGATAAGCTGATTCGGAAATGGCCAAAGCCAATTACAAAGATAAGCAAATGGAAATCTATACATCTGCTAAAGTGGCTTATTATGATTTACTCTATGCCGATAAATCGCTAGAAATTGGCAAGGAAAATCAGCAACTAATGGGACAGCTTGTCCAGATTGCTCAAGTGAATTACTCCACGGGGATGGTGTCACTGCAAGATACTTTAAGGGCACAGACTGAATTCTCCAAAATGACGACTGATTTATTGAGTATGGCGTCAATGGAAGCGGTAGCGAAAGCAAAGTTAAATACGGTGATGGGACGTTCATCGGATACTCCACTGGCGGTGCAAGAGGAGTTCAGCGCGCCAGAGCCAAACTTTGATTTTGATAATTTACAAAAAGAAGCACAAACTGGCAAACCAGCTGTTTTGAGCATGGAAAATCAAGTCGAGATGGCAAAAAACGGTGTGGAGTTAGCACATAAGCAACAGCTGCCGGACTATCAGTTTAGTGTTGCTTATAAAGATAGAAAGCAAACTGAAATGGAATCGCAACCGGATACGTGGAAGGCTAGCATTATGATTATGTTGCCAATTTGGCAGGATAAAAATAAAGCTGAAATTAAGTCTGCTACTGCTAACTTTGATGCGGCGCAAGCTTCGCTTACGAATATGCAAAATATGACTGGTTTAGATCTTCAGATGGCGCTGACTGAGGCACAGTCTGCTTGGCGTCGTATCGATTTATATAAAAATACGGTTATCCCTCAGGCCGAGCAAACTTATCAGGCAGGAATTGTCGGCTATACCAATGGTAAGGTCGATTTTATGGCGGTATTGGACAGCCTAAATGCCCTAAAAAACGCTAAGTTGGATTATTATAAGGCGCGCGTGGAGTATGAAAAGGCTGTAGCAAATGTAGAAAAATCCGTAGGAAAAGCTTTATTCACTAGTGGGCAAGAAACATAATGCATAATCTGGATGAAAGGAAGAATGTAGCATGATAGAAAAACTTTCTAAAAAAAAGAAACTCATAATCGGAGTGACTGCGGGTGTATTAGTTGCCGGCTGGGCAGGTTATTATACTTATATTCAACAAAAACCAGCGGTGGTGATGGATCATTCTGCTCATCAAATGGGCGGCAGCTCTGTTATGGCAATGGGAGATACCGTAACACTAGATGCGAAAGCTAGACAATTGGCAGGGGTGCAGACGGCGCAAACTGTAATGAAGGATCTTAACAAAGATATAAAAACTACGGGTAAAATCGCGATGAATGAGAGCGGACGGACGTATATTACTTCTCGGGTGGAAGGTAGGATCGATCAATTGTATGTATCTGCCGATGGTGAGACCATTGGGCAAGGACAGGCAATTGCCTCGGTGTATAGTCCTACTTATATAGCGGCGCAAGAAGAATATTTGCTCGCGGCGCAGAGTGTGGAGAAACTCAAAGGTGCTGGTAAAGATGTGGTGCAGATCAACAATCGATTATTAGAAGCAGCCCGGCGAAAACTGCAATTATTAGGTGTATCCGATGAGGCTGTTTCTCAGCTTGAACAGACGGGTCAAGCGAATGATCATATGACGATTTATGCCCAATTTGGTGGTACGGTTTTGGAAAAGCTGCTATTGCCAGGCGCTTATATCATGCCAGGAGAAAAACTATACAGCCTGTCTGATTTATCGACTGTTTGGATGTACGCTGATATTTATGAAAAGGATTTAGCTGGGGTTCAGGTTGGACAACCGGTTACCGTAACAAGTGGCGCTTATCCGGGTGAAGTTTTTAATGGTCAGGTGACTTTTATCAATCCAATTGTAGATGATAGTAGTCGGACAGTAAAAGTTCGGGTCGCTATGGGAAACCCTGGCGGTAGGTTGAAACCCAATTTATTTGTGAATGCTGCCATTAGTGTACCATTAGGTGAAAAACTAGTTGTGCCAGAATCTAGTCTGATTGACACTGGTGATCGCAAAGTGGTGTATGTGGTTCAAGGCGAGGATACTTTTGTGAAAAGAGATGTAGTAATTGGCCAAGAAGCGGATGGCTATATCCAAATACTTTCAGGGCTTGCGCCTAGCGATGTAGTGGTTACAGCTGCGACATTCCTCATTGACTCCCAGACACAGTTGGGTAGCGGCGGCAGTATGGCCGGCATGAAGATGTAGGGAGGATGCATTATGTTAGAGAAATTAATTGAGTTTTCTCTGAAAAACAGAGTTATTATTATTGCTTTATCAGTGCTCGTGATCCTCTGGGGAGCCTTTACCGTTAAAGATACGCCAATTGATGCATTCCCTGATTTGAGTGAAAATCAGGTGTTGGTGTATGCTGACTGGATGGGACGTGGTCCGCAGGAAGTGCAGGATCAGGTAACCTATCCTTTGGAAACGGCTTTGCGTGGGCTACCACAAGTAAAAGAGGTACGATCAAATTCTTCCTTTGGCTTTTCTATGGTAACGGTCATTTTTGAAGATGGTGTTGATCCATACTTTGCCAGACAAGTGGTCAATGAAAAAGTACAACAAGCCATTCCTAAACTGCCTACAGGTGTGCAACCTTCATTAGGCCCTGTCAGTACACCGATGGGGCAAGTGTTCATGTATACCATTGAAAGTGATCGGCATAATTTAGCAGATTTACGGACAGTGCAAGATTTTACAATTAAGCAACAATTAAGTGCTGTTCCTGGTGTAGCCGAGGTAGCTAGCATTGGTGGCTATGTTTTGCAGTATCAAGTGAATATAGATCCGAACTTAATGAAATCATATAGGGTTACCGTTGGACAGGTATTTGGTGCGATTGGGGCTAATAATGCCAACGTTGGTGCCAAAGTTGTGGAACAAAATGGTCAAGAATTTGTCATTCGTGGTCTTGGACTCGTGCAATCTATTGAAGATATTAAAAATATTGTGATTACGCAGAACAATAACATCCCAATCTATGTAAAAGATGTGGCTAGGGTAACTGCTGGTCCGGACTTTCGCAGAGGTGTACTGACGAAGGATGGTTATGAGATAGCTGGCGGTATTGTCATTCAACGTATGGGTGAAAATACGCTGAATGTCATTGAGCAAGTGAAAGCAAAAATTGCTGAAATTCAACCAACCTTACCTCAGGGAATGCGCATTGTTCCTTACTATGACCAGACAGAGCTGGTAAACAATGCAGTCAATACTCTCAAACGAGCGCTGATTGAAGAATTTGTTCTGGTATCTATCATTGTTCTGGCCTTTTTAGGAAATTGGCGTTCTAGTATCATTGTGACTAGTGCGATTCCTATTGGTATTCTTATTGCTTTGATTGCGATGAAAGGAATTCACTTATCAGCGAATTTAATGTCCTTGGGAGGCATTGCCATTGGAATTGGTGTTATGACCGATGCGGCGATTGTTATGGTGGAAAATGTGTATCGCCATCTGGCTGAAAACGGTGGTCGACGAAACATTGTTGACGTTACCTTAGAAGCGGCGAAAGAAGTGGCTGTGCCAATTTTCTTCTCCATTACAATTATCATTGTAACCTTCCTTCCCGTGTTTACGATGACGGGGACAGAGGGGAAAATGTATACGCCGATGGCGTTTGCAAAATCTTTTGCGATGACGGGGTCACTGATCCTGGCATTTACGTTGGTGCCAGTGTTATGTACCTTGTTATTGAAGGGAAAAATTAAAGAAGAAGACACTTGGATCGTGGCTAAAATGCATAAGTTATATGTGCCACTCTTAAAGGCAGTGATGAAGTATAAAAAGGCAACGATTGGGGTGGCATTAGCGGTAATTGTTGCAGGATTCTCTTTATTGCCATTAATTGGGACTACCTTTATGCCTGAATTGGATGAAGGAACGATTTTGGTCATGCCGACGATGCTTCCTAGCGTATCCTTGACGCAGGCAGTAGAATCTGCAAAAACAATGGATAAGATCATCATGGAAATACCAGAAGTCGATATGTCGGTGGGGAAAGTAGGACGAGCGGAGTCAGCTTTGGATCCAGCCCCAGTTAATATGATCGAGACGGTTGTTACTTTAAAGCCGAAAGAACAGTGGCGCCCTGGTATGACTAAAGAAGCTATTAAACAGGAAATGACGGCTAAACTTTCTAGTGTTCCTGGCCTCAACTTAGCCCTTACGCAACCGATTGCTGGCAGATTGTCAATGTTGACAACGGGCGTACGGACAGAATTGGGTATCAAGTTGTATGGTGAAGATCTGAAGGTCTTACAGCAAAAAGCATCTGAAATTGAAAAAGCTTTGGGAGATGTTCCTGGAGCGAGTGACTTATATGCTGAGCGAGTATTTGGAGCACCTTATCTAGAAATACAAATGGATCGGGAAAAAATAGCTCGTTATGGCCTTAACGTTGGTGATGTAGAAGATTCCATAGAACTGGCTGTAGGTGGTAAAACCGCCACCACGACAGTAGAAGGTAAAAAGCGGTTTGACGTGCTAGTGCGTTATAATCGAGAGAATCGCGAACATATAGATGCAATGCAAAACATCTTGGTTCCAGTAGCCAGCGGTGGTGCAAAGACCTCTGGTAGTGGTATGGGCGGTGGTATGGCTAGTAGCGGGGTGGCTAAAACAGCTGCTGCTTCAACTGGTGGTGCTTACGTACCATTAGGCGATGTAGCCAAATTTCAAGTGGTCGATGGACCATCCATGATCAGTAGCGAAAATGGCGTTTATCGTATCATCGTTCAGATGAATACCAAAGACAGGGATGTGGTCAGCTTTGTCGATGAAGCTTCTAAAGTTATAAAAGAAAAGGTCGACTTACCACCAGGTTATTCGATGAAGTGGACTGGACAATACGAAAATCAACAACGGGCAAAAGCACGTTTGGCAATGGTAGTGCCAGCAGTTATTGTCCTCACTTTCTTCTTGCTATATATGAGCTTTAAATCAGCGGATGATGCTTTCCTCATTATGCTTAATATTCCGTTTTCGTTAGTAGGAGGTATTGTGGCCATTTATGCTACTGATACGTATTTGACAGTGGCGGCTGCCGTAGGCTTCATTGCACTGTGTGGTATTGCGGTGCAGAATGGCGTTATCATGATGACGTATATTAAGCAACTTCGGGAAAGTAAATCTCTAGAAGAAGCAATTGTTGAAGGTGCCATTACCCGGCTGCGCCCAGTTATGATTACTGCCTTGGTGGCTAGTTTAGGTTTGTTTCCGCTCATCTTTTCCAATGGGACTGGAGCGGAAGTACAACGTCCAATGGCTACTGTAGTTGTTGGTGGCTTGGTTACGTCGACGATTTTGACGCTTCTTGTATTGCCTTGTATCTATTTGGTGTGGCATCAATGGCGTGAGCGTAAGCAGTACGCTAAAAACTCAGCAGGTTCTATTAAAAAATAATGAATAAGAATTGAGGAGAAATATAAAATGAAAAAAAGTAAAATAATCGTAGGAGCTTTGTCCATGATGATGGTAGTGGCACTCATAGCAGGTTGCGGTTCTAGTGAAAAACAAACGGCATCTCAGCCGCCTGCTAGTCAACAAACATCTGGACACGAAGGGATGAATATGTCAGGACATGAAAATATGTCGATGCCTAAGGGCGATCCTATGCCGATGATGAAAGACATGGATAAAGGTTTGCAAGATGTAGTTAAACAAGTCAAAGATGGTAAAACGATGGATGCACAAAAAACTGCGATACAACTTGTCAGTACCACGGAAAAAGTTATGCCCCATATGATGGATGCTGAATTAAAGGAAAAATTAAGTAAAGCCGTAGCAGAGCTTAAAGATAGTGTGAATTCTGGAAAAATTGATCCTGCTGTTTTAGACGTCAAAGTCAAAACTATGCAGGAACTTATGAAGCAAGCAACTACTGATATACAAAGCATGAAGCATAATTAATGCTAAGGGAGGAGCAGTGGATGAAAAAATTGATTTTGATTACTATATTGACAGGAACATTACTAAGTGGAGCGACATTAGTTCACGCCTCTGCTCCAACCTCTGGGTATAATCAATTTCTCCAATCACTCGATTCCATTCAGTCGGGGGCAGTTATGCCAATTGTCGATCAAGCACAAATCTCTGCTCGGGTGGCTTCATTGCCAAATGGACAGGCCGCACAAATCTTAGCCACTGCTAAAGAAATGCTCGGTCAACCTGTAGTGTGGGGTGGTGCTTCTCCTAGCAATGGATTTGATTGCTCTGGTCTGGTGCAGTATGTTTACCGACAAGCTGGCATAAATCTGCCACGTACAGCGGATGTACAGTTTCTGGTTGGGCAGACGATATCCATATCCTATCTCCAGCCAGGTGATTTGGTTTATTTCACAACCTACGAACCCGGGGCATCCCATGTAGGAATCTATATTGGAAATAGTAAATTCATTCATACATCTTTTTCTAAAGGTATAGTAGCAATTGGCGACATGAATGACAGCTATTTCGTGCAGCGGTACTACGGAGCAAAAAGAGTATTGTAGAATGTATTATAGAAGAAAAAGTTTAGAATAGAAGACAATATGGTATGGCTAGAGAAAGAAGATATAACTAAAATGTACAGCATCAGATTGTGGATAGCTGTACATTTTAGTTATTTAGATAGTTAACTTGATTTTCCTTAATGGTTGACAAAAAATGTGTCATAGCTTAAAATTTCATTAAAAGAGATTCGTCTAATGTGGAGGGGTTTGTTGATATGAAACTAACAGTAAAAGAAATGACATTGATTTCGTTATTTGCGGCACTAACAGCAATTGGTGCATTTATAAAAGTTCCGACTCCAATCGTGCCATTCACCTTACAATTTTTATTTTGCACGTATGCTGGTTTACTACTAGGAGCAAAACATGGTTTATATTCGCAATTCTTATATTTGTTTATTGGCTTAATTGGCATTCCGATTTTTGCGAACGGAGGTGGACCAGCTTATGTGTTACAACCTACGTTTGGCTATTTAATTGGTTTTGCAGTTTGTTCTTATATAGTAGGAAAAGTTGTAGATCGTAGTGCAGAAATTAAATTTTGGCCGATCTTTGGCGCAATTGTCATTGGGTTGTTACTCGTATACGTATTTGGGGTTGGCTATCTTTATATGATGGTTAACTTTTATTTGCATAAAGAAATGACGTTCATGACATCGTTAATGGTAGGTTTTATCCCGTATATTACATTTGATGTTCTGCAAAGCATTGTCATTGCATTAACAGCAGTGCGAATTGTACCAATCTTACGTCGGTCTGGTTATTTAAAAATACAAGTAGAGAAATAGATTTCATATTGCTGCATATACTAGTATTGCTGGTATATGCATTTCTTTTTAACAGATAATAAAAAAAATCTAAAAATGTGTTGACATAATGAAAAGATGCGTCTATAATAATAAAAGTCGCTGGACGACAAGACAATATGTTAAGCTAGATTAACTAAGTAATAACGTTGTTAAGTACTTGGAAATTCAAAAAAAGATGTTGACAATGAAATTCAAATCTGATAACATATATAAATGTCGCAGGGTTGCTAAAGCAACACAGTACGACAAAAAGTGTTCTCTGAAAACTAAACAATGTAGAAAAAATTAATGCCAGATGTGCGGTGCTATTCGTAGCACAACCATAAATGGAACGCGGAAATAGCTCAGCGGTAGAGCATCGCCTTGCCAAGGCGGGGGTCGCGAGTTCGAATCTCGTTTTCCGCTCCAAAAAAACAATTTCTTTTTAAAAGAAACAAAGAATTTAAAGAGCCTTTTAGGCTTTCTAATAAAATTTATTGGAGAGTTTGATCCTGGCTCAGGACGAACGCTGGCGGCGTGCCTAACA
>JARBTT010000121.1 GCA_029240055.1 Anaerosinus sp. | reverse complement strand
TCTACTTTCGCCAAACTACCACACATCAAAGCAAACGGTTTGTCCTCGCGAACTTTCCGAGATCGCAGCGTAGCCACAGCAGTTTCATTTTTAGCATCGCAAACCAAATGATACCCACCAATGCCTTTTACGGCAAAAACGGCGCCATTTTTAATCAGTTGATGCGCTGTTTTTAACGGATCAGCATCAAGTAATTCCTGTCCTTTACTGTTGAGCAAGCGATACGAAGGCCCACAGATTGCACAGGCATTCGGCTGCGCATGAAACCGCCGATCTGTCGGAACGTCGTATTCCGCTTGACAATCCGCACACATAGCAAAAGGCTGCATCGTCGTCTGCGGACGATCATAAGGCACATCTTTGATAATCGAATAACGCGGTCCGCAGTTTGTACAATTTGTAAACGCATAGCCAAAACGTCGATTGACGGGATTTTGCAGTTCACTCTGACAATCTGGACAAGTCGCAATATCCGGTGATATAAACGCGAATCTTTTCGTAGCCACCGGACTAGGCTTGATGACAAAAGCATCGTCCCCCTGCACTGGCAGTGAAATTACCTGTAAATCAGCAATCATCGCCATCGCTGGCGCCTCTGCTTTTACCGCTGTAATAAATTGTGTAAACTGATCAGCTGAGCCTTCAACTTCAATCCAAACACCTTTTTCATCGTTCAGCACCCAGCCGTTTAATTGATATTTGTGCGCCAACCGGTAAACAAAAGGGCGGAACCCGACGCCCTGTACAATACCGGCGACGCGGATGCCCGCCCTCTTCATAGCGTATTTACGGTTAACTCATTTTTTAATTTTGGTTCAACCTGCCAAACTTTTAACTGCTCTAAAACAAGATTTTTCGTTTTCTCCACCAATTTTTCCATGTCTTTCGTAAGGCCTACCCCAGCATCCACGATAAAGGGTTGCGCACCCATCACGATAACATCTCTAACCGGTTTATCGATTACCTCGAGTGCTGCTAATACATCTTGAATTCCAAGTTCATGCATAGATATCTTTTCTTGAAAATAAGCTTTCACTTCCGCGTTGACAAAGCGAAAGAAAGTCCCAGGTGCCGAAGCCCCATTGATTGCATCCACCACGATTAATTTGTCCGTTCCAATAATATAATTCATCAATTCCATACCAAGTGTCCCGCCATCAAGCACCTCAACATGCTCAGGGAAGTTATATTCTTGCTGCAACTTTTCAACGATATATACACCAAAGCCTTCATCTTTAAGTATAATATTGCCGATTCCTAACACTGTAATCTTATCCATGTGCATTCACCGCCATCTTTTTTGCTGCCACTTTTTCTTTGAGCCAATCATACCAAGCTTCAACTCCAGTACTACTGGTACAAGATACCTCTAGCACAGAAATGGCTGGATGAATACTGGTGATATCTTTCTTTGCTGCAGCCATATCAAAATTTGTATATGGTAACAAATCTACTTTATTCAAAACAGCAATTGCTGATTCCTTAAAAATCAACGGATATTTTAAAGGTTTATCATCGCCTTCGGTAATGCTCAGCACGACTGCTTTAACATCTTCACCAACATTAAATTCTGCCGGACAAACGAGATTGCCGACATTTTCAACGACTAATAAATCCAAATTTTCTAAATCTAATTCTTGCAATACTTTTTGAACCATCGCTGCATCTAAATGACAACCACCGCTCGTATTGATCTGAATAACAGGCACGTCATACTTAGCAATCCGATCCGCATCTTTTGAAGTAAACAAATCTCCTTCGATTACGGCCATACGTAAATTATCTTTTAAGGCTGCCATTGTCTTCTCAAGTAGAGATGTCTTGCCCGATCCTGGTGATCCCATTAGATTGAGAACAAAGACTCCCCGCTTAGCAAACAGCATCTGATTTTCTGACGCTAGTTGATCATTTCTACCTAAAATATCTTCCATCACTTGAATTTCCATCAGTCCACCTCCAAATACTCTACCTGCAGCTCTCTGCCAGACAAAATTTCCAGCTGTCCCGAATCACAATTGGGACATAAAAAATTGTAGTGCTCAATATGTGTTTCCTTGCCACATTCCCTGCAAAGACCTACTAACGGTATTTTATTCAGTTTTAGTTCTGCTGTTTCCGCTATCGTCCCCTTAGTCAGTGCCGTAAAACAAAATTGCAGAGCATCCGTCTCCACTCCAGACATTTCGCCTAAGCGGAGGCTGATGCACTGGATCTTCCGCGCCTGATTGCGCGCTGCATAATCCAGTGCAATATCCAATATGCCTTCTGCGATCGCCATCTCATGCATATAAAAACCTCCACAGCCGGGCCTTAAAAGCCCGGCTGTTTGTTTCAAATAACGGCTTCTAAACCGTGTTTTGTAAATACGCCTGTAATTTCCGACAATCTTGTTTTTGCCGGACTATAATCAATTGTTGTTTCGCCATCATGCGCATGAATATGAACATGATATACGCCCGGTAATCCCAATAAAGTCCGTTCAACAGTATCTACATTGTCCGTTTGATAACCTTTGACAAAAAATTTAATCTGTGTATTGCTACCTTGCGCTGAACAGCCGCAATCTGTGCACATCATAGTTCCCCCAGTTTCCTTTTACTATTTACATTTTTGTTTCTTGCTGACCAGCATGCAATGGTTTGCGATCCGAAAATGTGTCGGAACTCTCTTTATCCATGATCTCGCCCACATCTACTGGTTCATGTTCGAGGATTTTCACGCCGGAAAACATACTGGAAATCTCGCCTTCGCGTTCCATAAAATCCGCTCTAATTGCCATATACACATGGCCGATAACAAATAACATAATCGCCCAAGCTATATAATGATGAATTAAATGGATCATAAATTCACTGCCAAAGATACCGATTGTCCAACCAAAAAACTTTGCTCCGAAACCATTCGGATTGACCATCAAATACATCGCAAATCCTGTAAAGATTTCAATGAACACCATGCTGTACAGTCCAACATAGGACATACGAGCCAATGGATTGCGCAAGTAGGGTCTATGCGAAGGTTTAAGCAGCATATAGTGCATTGATACTTCAATCATTGACTGCCAAAACTCCGCTTTCCAAACCCTAGGAAATAAACGATCTCCTTTATTAATCACAAAACCATATATTCTCAATATAAATGCCGCAACAAAAATAAATGCCGCGATAAAATGTATATTGCGAATAAGATCAAGCGATAAAAGAATGTTACCAAATGTCGGCTCCATACTAACGCCGCCGGACGCAGGCTTTGTAATTAATAGCCCCGTTGTAAACAAAAAGCTAATACAAATCACCATAGTCCAATGAAAGATTCGCAAAAATGGACTGAATAGATAATATACCTTCCGAGGTTCTTCATGCATTATCATCGATCCCTGCTACCGTCTTTCTCGTAGCTTTTCCTTTCATTATATTCTGCCGTACTATTTCTAGTCCGAACTGCTTGACATCGCTTTACTCTTGATTCGTTCTCAAATAAGGGTCTGTTGTCACAATTTTTATCTTCTTGCCTTCGGCATTATATAGATGTGTAGAACATGCCATGCAAGGGTCAAACGAACGAACAACTTTCAAAATTTCCAAAGGTTTATCTGGAATCTTGACCTTCGTATCCATCATCGCCTTTTCATAAGCACCATGATCGCCTTTATTATCACGTGGGCAAGCATTCCAAGTGGTTGGAACAATGGCTTGATAGTTTGCAATCTTTCCGTCCTTAATCACAACCCAATGACTCAAAGCGCCACGTGGTGCTTCATAAAGCCCAACACCTTTACATTCTTTCGGCCAAGTCTTTGGATCCCATTTTGTAGTATCGGCAACTTTGGTATCGCCAGCTTTAATATTTTTAATCAATTTATTAAAGTAATACTTCGCAACGTATGCATGGACTTGTGCTTCTAACGCGCGCGTAGCTGTACGCCCAACCATTGTAGGCATCCATACTTCTGGTGCTAAATTTAACACTTTAGACACAGCTTCGATTTGGTCCATGATCATTTTTTCTACCCAAGTCGGGTCTGTAATCAGACCTTTTTTAATTTTTGTATAAATGATAATATACCGAGATAATGGTCCAACTTCCGCCATCTTACCGCGCCATTTTGGTGTCTTAAGCCAAGAATATTTTCCATCTTCATCAAGCGTTTTCCAATCTGTCTTCGTGCCTTCTTTTGGCCCGGTATATTTTGCTTTCGTTACACCGTCCCATGGATGAAGATCTTTACCTTCAGCTCCTGGATATTCATACCAGGAATGCTCCACGCCTTCATTTAAGACTTCTGGATCGGACAAATCTTCAGCTTTAAAATCATAGAATTTAGCGGCATCCAAACCTTTGCCAAAGTCTTCTACTATACCATTACAACGGTATAATAAATTCTTATGGAAATCACCATTGGTCGTTCCCGTATAAGGTTCATCTGGGTAATCACCAAAACCTAATACTCTTTCTTTCGCCATACCGCCGCCATCGACATAGCCTTTATCTACATACATCTTACCAATCGCTAAGACATCAGGCACATAAAAATCGTTCATCAAATTAATCGTTGTATTAATCGAACGATCTACAATTGCTAAACGTTCAGTATTCACTGGCGCATTCATATCGTCCATAGAAATGGAGCAAGGCATTCCGCCAACAATATAGTGTGGATGTGGGTTTTTGCCACCAAAGACAACATGTGAAGTAACAATCTCCCGTTGTTTATCAAGCATTTCCAAGTAATGTGCTATCCCTAAAAGATGTACTTCTGGTGGTAATATTTGAAAATCAGGATGATCCCACCATTGTGCGGCAAAAATACCAAGTTGTCCACTTTCAACGATATCTTTTACTTTCTTTTGGATTTTTTGATAATATTCTGGTGTTGCTTTCGGAAATTCTTTTGGATACGCTTCTGTATCAAGACTTTCCGGGCCGGTAACGTTTACTTTATAAGCTGAAAGCACCGTGTTTTGCATCGCTGCCGTTGCTACTGGATCTGCCTTCAAAGCCTCAACTGGACTTACCCAGTCTAATGCATGCAAATGATAAAAATGAATCACATGATCCTGTACCGATTGCACCCCAGCCATAATATTCCGTATGTAATTTGCATTTTTTGGTATTGTAATGCCTAATGCATCCTCTACTGCACGTAAACAGCCAAGTGCGTGAGCCGTCGTACATACCCCACAAATTCTTTGAATGTACGCCCAACCATCCCGTGGATCTCTATCGTTCATAATAAGTTCCAAGCCGCGCCAAGCAGTACCACTTGATAAAGCGTCTTCTACTTTGCCCGTTGCTTCATCTACTTTAACTTCTACTCTTAAATGACCTTCAATACGCGTAATCGGGTCAACTACAACTCGCTTCATTATTCCACCTTCTTCCCGTCAGACTTTTCCTCAGCTGCCTGGCGTTTTTTCTTTTGTACTACAGACATTGCGCCATGTAGAGCAACACCAGCAGTAGTTAATCCAACAGCTGCTGCACCTATTTTATCAACATCACCGAGGATTGGTCCATACTCTGGTAATCGTTTATAAAATGGGTCTTCATCCCAAAAATGATCATTACTGCAACCTATGCAGCCATGTCCAGATTGTATTGGATAGGAAAGACCATTCCACCATCTGAGATTACCGCAAGAGTTATAAGTTACCGGACCGCGGCAGCCTAGTTTATAGAGACACCAGCCTGCTTTTGAACCAGCATCATCAAAATTTTCTGCAAACATTCCCGTATCAAAAAACGGACGACGATAGCAAGTATCATGGATACGGTTACCATAAAATTGTTTTGGACGCCCTTCGTTATCAAGCGGTGGTAATTTCCCAAACAAGGCATAATGCATAACAACGCCTGTCATCACTTCTGGAATTGGTGGGCAGCCTGGAACTTTGACGATCGGTTTACTATTACCGACAATCTCTCTTACACTAACCGATCCCGTAGGATTTGGTTTAGCCGCTTGTATACCACCACTGGTCGCACATGCGCCATACTCGATGATCACTGCAGCATTCTTTGCTACTTCTTTTAATACCGACACAAATGGTTTCCCACCAGTCATGCAATAAATACCGTTTTCAGCTGTCGCTACAGCTCCCTCTACTGCCAATATATATTTGCCAGCATATTGTTGCATCGTTTGATGCAAATGTTCTTCAAATGGCTCACCAGCCGCTGCACTTAATGCATGGCTGTATTCTAACGCAATCGAATTCAGCACCAAATCCGAAGTAAGTGGTGTTGCCGACCGGAGAAACGATTCATCGCAACCAGTACATTCATGTCCATGTAACCAGATGACAACTGGCAAAGGATTTTTTTCTGCTGCTGCGACTACTTTCGATAACATATCCATGTTAAGGCCCATAATACTAGTCAACGCTGCACACGATTTGAGAAAACTACGACGTTTGATGTTTTTTCTGAGACAGACGTCCCACATAGTCTCTAACTTATCCATTGTATCCCTCCTCATTTCATTCAATGATGCAATACTTACAAAAAACCGTATTTATTTCGCACATCGCCTGCCTTTCAGCTGCTATGTACGCATTTTTATAAAACAAATAGCTTCTTTATAGTTAAAGAAGCTATTTATTTCTTGTTTCAATGGATATCTGCATCCTCTATCGTTTCTGATTAGTCTGAAATCTTTTGATGCTCCATCGAAATACGCACAAAAAGCATAGCTAAGCATAATAATAAAACAAATAAAATATGGTATTTTTCTACATTATATCGCTAAACGGGAAAAAAATCTACGTTTATAGAGGAATAATTTAGTATAAATATTTTTAATGTTTCATTCGTTCAAATCGCCGCTTTCATATGTTAAGGAAATGCTTATACAAATAAAATAATTTTCCTATATACTAAGGGATAGCGGCTTCATTTCATCCCTTTTTTCGTGTTACTAATCTCTTAAACAGTAACATGAAACAGCCCAAAAAGATCTTTCTAGAATAATTTTGCTATAGTGGGACAATGGACCTGTCCCCTTGTTTCACAACCTGTCTCAGTCTAACTAGTATTGCTTCTCCATTATTTTTTTCTATTCATCCCGATTATCATATGGTGATGCAAATTCTTCTACAAATAAACTTGTCTCTCTAATTTTATTAATAGCAGTGTCACAGATTTTCTGGCTTCCAATATACATATAGTAGTCATAGCCAAAATGCACAAACATAGTTTCATCATTATTTAATTTACACCATAAATTTTCCCTTAAAACGAGTCGAGATAATTGATTTATTTCTCTACGCCCAATAAAATCATTATTTTGTATTGAACTATAAAGTTCAATCATTTCCTTAGTGTAAAATTCACAATCCTGACTTGGTTTAAATTTATTGTTCCTCCTTTCAATATTGGTTACTTTCAATGATGAAATATTAAGATCCTCCATAATTTTCGATATTGCCCCTACATAAGAATCTTCAACCGCAATATAATCATCATATGTTAATTTTTTGTCCTCAAATATTTTTCCTACTTCAGAAAATGATGTCCATTCATTTCTGTTATACCTACCAAATTCATCACGGTAAATAGGATTGTACTTTGTTATACGCCAATTAAACATTTGTTTTAATCTCCTATTTTATTCAGTTCTACATCATATGTACTCCATCAAGTTGCTCCGCTACCTAAAGACGATGGAAAGACGATGATCGAGTAGCCGGGGGCTTCACAGCCCCAAGCCCTCAGTCGAGTAAGCCAAGAGAATCCGAGTGGGACAAGGGGACAGGTTTGTTGTCCCTCTACAATCTATCAATTACACTTTTAGAAATTCCAGTTATCCTTGCTAATTGCCTTATCGTAATGCCATCCTTTTCTTTCATCTTTCGGATTA
>JARBTT010000120.1 GCA_029240055.1 Anaerosinus sp. | reverse complement strand
TTTATCGGGTACCACCTCAGTAGCATTCTGATTTGACGAAGCACAACCAGCTAAAAGCTGTGTAGATACAGCACCGACCAATAGCAATGTACTATATTTTTTCATTGCTTTCCTCCTCACCGATTATATTTAGATTCCGCAATTCTGCCATGATCAATAATAATGCATTTCTCCGCTTGTTTCCCCACTTCCATATCATGCGTAACCGTCAAAATCGTATGACCTTCCGCATGAAGTTCATGGAAAATCTTCATGACAATTTCTTCATTTGCCTCATCTAAATTCCCCGTAGGTTCATCAGCCAAAATTAACATCGGATAGTTGATCAGTGCTCGCGCGATGCAAACACGCTGTTGTTCGCCTCCTGATAACTGGCTTGGCAAATGTGTGGCACGATCTTTGAGTCCCACACGATCGAGCGCCGCCAAAGCTTCGGCTTCATCAGGCATACTATGATAGTATTGTGCAATCATAACATTTTCCACGGCTGTCAAATAAGGAATCAAATGAAATTGTTGGAATACAAGCCCAATCTTATCACGCCTAAACGAAGTAAGTTCATTCTTACTTACATTGGAAAGATCCCGCTCATCAAGAATGATCGACCCTGAAGTTGCTTTATCCATACAACCAATAATATTCATTAACGTTGTTTTTCCCGATCCAGACGGCCCCATGAGCGCCAACCATTCGCCTTTTTCTACGACAAGATTGATATCTTGCAGTGCTTTTACTTTGCCATAGGTCATGCATACATTTTTTAATTCTAATAAACTCATCGTTTATAACCTCCTTTATTCACCACGCAAAACGATAGCTGGCTCTACATTGATCGCAATCCGAACAGGAATCAAACTTGCTATCCCTGTTACCAAAATAGATACGAACAGCGAAAACAATGCAATCATTGGCGAAAATGCGATCGCACGACCAAATACATTGATACTAACAGACTGTGCAAAGAAGAAGCCTAAAGCAATACCTAAAACTCCACCTAACGCACCTAAAACGCAACCTTCACCTAAAAAATCAAGTACAATGGCTTTGTTATCGGCGCCAAGCGCCTTCTTGAGCCCTATTTCTTTTCTACGTTCAGTTACAACGGCCATCATTGTCGTTGCTACACAAATTAAGGTAAGTAGAAGGACTACAATTGTAACCAAAAAAACTAAGGCTTGCAATTTTTTCAAAACAGTTTGCTCTGAATGTGCAACCTGTTGTAAAAGCCTTGGTGCCAGCATTGGATTTTTTTCAGAAATTTTATCCGCTAGCGTTTGAAGCTCCGTCTGATTGGCCACGATACTAACTTGAGCCAAACTAATTTGTTCATTTTTTTGTAAAAGCTTTTGTAACAGGGATAAATCCATAAATGCAAATTGCTCTTCTTTACCACCTGTGCGAACAATTCCAGCGACAACCGCTTTTGTTTCTGTTTGCTCCGCCCCAGTTGTTAAAATCAAACTTTGTCCTGGCACAATTTTCATACGTTCGGCAAGTTCCGCTCCCAGCAAAATTTCTTTGCTCCCCGTAGCTGGCCACTTACCCGTAATCTGCCAATATGGACTTACTTTCTGTACCTGGTCGAAATCCGTTCCAGCCGTTAAAATAGGCTGTTCATTGATCTTAATTTTTTCATATAAAAATGGCGCAATCCCCACCAATTTATCTGTCGGTAGCAAGCCCATGACGCCTTGCAAATCCGACTCTGCCAGCCATTGCTGATCGCCAGTCGGTACTAAAAGCATATTTGCTCCATAGGAACGAAATTCTCGTCCCATCTGCTGTGGAGCATCATAGTAGACCGTAACCATTCCCGAAATAATCGTCGCACCAATTGCCACCGCTAGTAAAGCAATGAGCATCCGTGAACGCCGCCTTAGCAGCGCGTGGAAAACCATTGTGAAATACATTTTATATCTTTTCATCACATATCACCTACCATGGAGTACTGCCGCAGGACGCAAAGATAAAAGCATGCGCATTGCTGGTAGACTTCCCATTAAAATAACCAAAGTCATCAGCACAATATCCAAAGGAATTACCATAAGATTGATTGCAATCGAAGAATCAAATACGGTATGCCCGATGATTTGTGCAAAGCCAAGTCCGATAAAATAGCCAAAAACTCCACCGAAAAATCCGGTAATAAAAATCTCGGTGAGAATTAATACGCTGACAGCCAAGTTCGTCGCTCCTAAAGCTTTAAGCAAACCTAGTTCTTTACTACGTTCCATAATGTTCGCACTGACTAGATTCGATATGCCAAGCGCTGAACTCAAAAGACTTAGCGCCGTAATCAAAAGCATCAACATCTGTGTTTTCTCTAAAATCCGCCCCTCGGATTCAGCAACTTGACGAACAGGTTTGGCTATAGAATTTTGGATTGCCTCTTCAATTTGAAATGCAATTGATCCCACATAAGCTGTACAATACCAGACCTCATATTCTTTCATTGACAAACTTTTTGGATCAGTCGCTGCCTTTTTCGCTAAATCATTTTCTGGTGTTGTGATTGCACTGACTTCAATCTTGTCAATTTTGCCCTGTAACTGATTCAGCTTTTGCACAAAAGCCAATGGCGCAAACATTCCATCCTCTTCTTGCCCACCACTGCTAAAAATCCCTTTGATGGTAAGGGTTTCTTTCTGCGGTGCGCCTGGTGCTCTATACTCTATTTTATCGCCTACTTTTAGCCCTAGCGTATCTGCCAAACGTTTTCCTAGCATTACCGCCTGCAAATCATCATCACGTACCCATTGTCCGTCGACAGACCACCATGATTTCAGATATTTTTCCCCCGTCTGGATTGTTTCTCCAGTTGGCAATTGCAAAGCGTAATCAAACCATGTACCAACCAAAGGAACTGCCTCTTTTTGCCCCTCTATATCAATTTTACTTTCCAGTGAAGGCGCAAACGCTACAATATTATTGGTCCAAAAGATGGTTTTGATTTTTCCCAAATCTGCTTCTTGTAAATATTCTTTATGCGCCGTATCACCCTCCAGCCCATATATATCCTTCAACACAGAACTGTTTTTTGGTGTCACGGTAATATTTGCACCGTACGCTTTAAGCTCTTGATTGACTTTATCGCCGACATCTAACATAACATTGAGCATTGCCGTCGCCAAGGAAACGCCTAAAGCAAGCGTAAGTGCTACCATCAACATTCTTTGTTTCTGTCTTAACATAGCACCTTTTAACATCTGCCAAAACATCTGCTCACCTCCTTACTTAAACCGATCTTTTTCTTTTTCTAAGCCAGCTTGCTCTACCATGAGATTGCCCTCTGAAACCTTATATTCAATTGGAATTGGATTGCATCCACCCTTCATTCCAATTGTCGCTTTATTCATCATCACATCACAAAGCCGACATATGACCTGTCCGTCACGCTCTAAATATCCAGTTGGGCCACAGATTTCACAAGCATCCAATCCAACTCCATAGGAAGAGCCACCCTTTTGAATGATAACGAAACGCACCAATTCACCAGAAGAAGCTTTATAAACATAACGATGCAGATGTCCATCATTGACGGCTTCTAATGGAATTTGTATCTGTCCTTCAGTTGCCGTGATAGGAATCGCCGGCACAAGTTCTTCTGTTTTATTGGCATAAATACTACCCCAAGTGGAAAAAAACACCATAATTGCTAAACTGATAATAGCCCCTGTACCCCAACGTAGTTTTTTTTGCGCCTGTATCCGAATCTGCCGATACTGTGCGTCATTGATCCCCGTAGGTCTCTCTGGTTTTTTTTGCAAAAACAAAGCAATCGGCAAAACCACGGTAACTGCAAATACAATGTAAATAAACCAAGACTTATGATCAATCAAAGGCGCCATAATATGTATCAAATGATCTCCCGGCAGCATCCGTCGTGCCATCATCACCTGTATAAGAAAAATAAATTGTTGAAACAAGACCGCCACGATTTGAATCGCAAAAACAAATAAAAGTCGGCGATCACGCAGAGCAAGCGCTGCCTGGTAAATAAGATATCCACCAATACCAGCAATGCCTAGTCCTAATGAAAATCCTAATAATTTCCACAAAACCATTAAGGTAAAATAATCTCCATCGGCCGTCACTACAATACTGACGGGAATAAGAAAGATTTCCATACCATGATATAAAAGCAAGGCAATGGTCGTCATAGAAATAGATATCTTTAACATTTTTTTACTTGCACTTTCTAATGAAGTCCGAGAAGCTAAGAGCCACAAAAGACTCACTTCCCCGAACAAAGAAAAAATAATTGCAATGCTTTCAAAAACTTCACGACTCACTGCATTTTTTGTTCCCAATTTGACAATAACAATAAAGATAGCACCCCAAAAACCCCAAGCAATCGCGCGCGAAAAAACTTTTTTATACAGTTCAAAATCTGCTCGCACGATGATCGCGCGTAAAAGAACCAGTGGAACAATAACCGTTACCATCAATTCCATTGCTGGAATAAGATTTTGCAATATAATTTGTAACATAGACTTTTCCTTTCGTTATGATCTATATGCTCACACTTCTATAAGAAAAAGCGGAAGGAGAAATTCCTGTCCGCTTTTTGTTATCTTACCAATGTCTAGGAATGTAATTAAAAGTCCAATGTAATTTAGCTGGTTTATCCCAGAAACGTCCTTCAACACCAGTTTCTTTATCTGTATGAATTCCATAATTTTGACGTAATGGACTTTCAAGGCTGATATCTGCATCATAAGTACCTGCGCCAAGCATTTTAAGATTTGCACCGTAATGCGGTCCATCACTTGCATTCATCGGCATCATCGTACCTTCAATTTTCTCACCAGACCCTTGTTTTGTTAAGGTATAATGTACCGTTAAGTACGGCATCCATTCCCCTACACCAAAGCCTGTATTATTACCTTCTGTTGCATGTATGTCTGCTTCTATATGAATATCAGCCTTATCTGCCGCTAGCGTCATGTTGGATGGTTCCATTGTAATCGGTTGGAAATATACCAATGCTACTTTAAAATGCTGTCCTTCTACCTCTTGGTCGTCCCCGATTGGATACTCTTGAAACCCTGCTGCAGATGATTTACCTGCAAACGTAACTAAGCTAAGAACCATGGCAAATGCCATGCATAAGAATTTAAAATTTTTCATGATATAGCCTCCTTGTTTTTTATTCTTTTATGAATTAAATGAATTGCAGCAGCCGCGAGTAAGATAATTTGTGGTATCAACGTCTCTATTGTGGGATAAAGCCCAAAGAAATCTATATTGGGGAATAAAGCCATATCAAGCGGCGTTGTACTTATAAGCCCCCCTTCTTGTAATTCTTTTACTCCGCTACCAGCAAAGCTTACTGCCAAAAAATACATGAAAATACTGGTTCCGATAAAAAATGGTCGTATAGGAATTTTCACTGTACCTAAACGTACCAACATGAAAATAATACCTAGTGCCAAACAACCTGCCGCAAATCCCATCCAAATCATCTGGACATCATCGCCGGCTCCATTGAACAGCGCCTGATAAAAAAGAACCACTTCAGCACCTTCACGATATACGGCCAAAAACGCCGCCATCCCCAAAGCCATCGTATTACTTTGAGTCAAAGAAGTTTGTACATTACTCTCGATATATTGTGTCCAAGCTTTAGTATTTGCCTTTCCACCCATCCAATAGCTCACAGAAAGGAGTACCACTACGGCAACCAGCATGGTTGCACCTTCCATGATTTCTTGACTGGCACCTGCACCACTGCTACTTGTGAGCAGATGGAATATATATGCTGTAATAAAACTTGCAACAATCGCTGCAATAGAATAATTATATACAACAGTAACTTTTTCTTCATTTCCAGACTTAATTAAATAAGCTAAAATAGCTGCCAAAACCAAAATAGCTTCTACGCCTTCTCTGACCAAAATCAAAAAGGCTGGCCAGAATGCCGCCCATCCACCATGACTAGAATTTGCGCCTTGCAATTTTTTCACATCGTCATTGATCATATCCATCATCGTAACAATTTCTTGTTTTACTTGCGCCTCTGGCATCTGATTGGTCATCGACTTCTTAATTTTGCTAAATTGATACTCCGTTAAATTTGCATTTTTACTCGCAACCGTGTTGCGTACAGCCATCTCTAGACCATCTTTTTCATATATGCCATAATATACATCATTTACAACTTTTTTAGCGCCGTCGACATCGCCTGTAGTGTAAACCTCCAACGCATGTTGCATTTCTTGCTCGATATGATCAGCTACCCGATCCCATTTTGGAGCCGCAAAGGTAACGGATACGTTACTGTATAAAAAAAAGCATACAAGTGCAAATAACAACCACTTCTTCAGCATAAAATCCCTCGTTCCTATTGAGAATGAAATCAATATTCATTCTCAATGATTATCTAAAAAAAATATCCGTCAACTGTATTTACCTGATAAAACTAATTCGTCCGCAAGCCTATGAAAATAGCTTTGCTTTACTATTCATAAATCCTTATCGCATGAGATTTTTGTTCCCCGTTATCCTGTTGCTTTTTATTAAATGAAATGACAATCATCGCATCCGTTACAATTGGTTCTTTTTCTAAATCAAGACCGGGCTTAAATTTCCATTTTTTTACGGTCTCAATTGCAACTTTATCAATATTAGGTTTTCCAGACCCTACCACCACGACGATTTTTCCCATTGAACCGTCTTTTTGCACTCTTCCTTTTACGGTAATCGTTCCCGTATAGCCAGCTTGACTTGCAACTGACGGATAATAATACTGCAAAATACTAGGTGGTGTTCCCATTTGATGATTTCCAGTAGCTTTTGACATTACCGCCTTTTCCTTCTGCAGATTAGAAGCACTGTTCTGATTCTCCAATTCTTTGGCTATCGTCACATCATTTTCCGTAACAACTGGACTCTCTTCTTCTTGCTCTTCTACCTCAGAAGAAGTATCAGCAGCCACCGCTTCTGTCGGAGGCTCAACTATCGGAGGACTTTGGTCTACCAACAACTCTTCCTCAGGTATATCTGTCCATTCCATCATGTTTTGCTCCCCTAACGGAACAATCGTTTGCGCATGCAAATTGGTTAAGATAAAATTGCCTGCTAACCAAGCAATTAAGTGGATAAAAAAAGCCATAAGAAATGCCATACGCCAATGTTTCGGATATTGCATTCTTTTACCTCACCTTCATCTCAGTCGCAATTGAAATCTTATGTGCGCCTGCATTCTTTAGTACATCTAAAGCGGCAACAATCGTATCATACGTTGCTTTTTTATCTCCCCGCAAAACAAAAATCACCTCTGGATTGCTCTGCAAGGATCCTTGAATCCACTCCTTCATCTCTGTTAGCGGTATCGTATCCTTCTCATATAAAACCGTTCCATCTTCCATAACCGTAATAGATACCAAATTGGGCTTTTCTTGTCTCACGGCCCCAGAAGTCTCAGGGAGATTCACTGGAATCGTATGCAGTTGTACCATATAAACTGTACTAACCATAAAAAAAACCAGTAAGAAGAACATAATATCAATCATCGGTACAATCATCAATAAAGGTTCTTTTTCAATACGAAAATTACGCCGTTTCATTGGCGTTTCCTCCAGCCACCACTTTTTTCAGGTTTACTAAAATAATCGTATGCGCTTGTTCCAAATCTGTAAGAATCGTATCTAATCTTTGCACATAATAGGTATGTACTACCAGAGCCAAAACTGCAACACAAAGTCCCGTTGCGGTTGCAATCAAAGCTTCACCGATCCCTCCGGTAATAGCCAATGGCTGATTACCATCTAAACTAAATATGCTAAAGGACTCCATCATTCCAGAAATTGTTCCTAGCAACCCCAATAAAGGTGCCAAGGTGACAATAGCAGACAGATAATTCAAATT
>JARBTT010000280.1 GCA_029240055.1 Anaerosinus sp. | reverse complement strand
GTAGCGGTCTCCAAAACCGTTGGCCTAGGTTCGAGTCCTAGTACCCCTGCCATATACGTATTTTAACTGCAATGATTTGCAGTTTTTTTATTTTTTGCAAGCTATAATTAAAACCGCCTAAAGGCGGTTTTAATTTATTATACCGTTTTGATGTACACCCCATTTTCTAAGCTCACGATCTGTACCAATCCAAACAAACGTATTCATATTCACCTTTTGATATAAGTCTTCCACATCAGAGTTCAGCATTCTGATGCATCCTCTTGATACATTCTGCCCGATTGAGTATGGATTATTGTTTCCATGTATTCCATATTTGTTTTTGTTTCCTATGTTAAGTCCTAACCACCTATAGCCCAATGGATTATTTTTGTCTCCTCCATTCACTGGTTCTGCATGACCGCCGCCAGACCATTTCGGATTTATAACCTTTGATTTAATTCTGAATTTACCGGCTGGTGTTACAAAGTTAGTCCTTCCTATGGCAACGGGATACTTTTTTATTGCTGTCTTGTTCCAGTATACTGTTAGTATTTTATTACTCTTGTTTATTGTAAGCCACATTTTGCTACTAGGGGACTTTTTTACATAATCACTATAAACAACTTCTTTTCCTTGCTGTAATCTCCTATATAATGCTGTCTGAAATTGTTTTCCTGCAATTCCATCCGCTGTTAGATTGCAGTCACTTTGAAAATGTAAAACGGCATTACGAAAATTAAGATTTTCATCCTTATATTCGTATTTATAGTAGCCTAAGCTTCTTAAGTCATTGATGCTGGTTTTATTTACTGTATTTTGAGTGACCAAAGTTGCGCTATAGCCTTGAAGCTCCTCTGAATAAAAAAATAAATTTAATGATAAGATACAAGACAGCAAAATAGCAAATAAAACTCTCATAAGCTTATGCTCCTTTCTCATCATTAAATTTATTTTTTGTATTTTTAATTTAATTATGTCTGTTAATAAATTCAGTTTTTAAGCTATTTAGCATAAATCCATGTATTATAGAATTCATCCAATTGCTGCCCTGTTACTTTTTCACTTACATTTACGAAATCCTCTGAAGTAGCAATTTTAAATTCATATTCCTTGAAATACTCCTGCATGATTTGGAAGAATTTTTCGTCTCCAAACTTATTTCTTAGTTCATTTAGAACAACTGCTCCTCTTGTATAAACTGTCGGACCATAATCATCCCAGTTTCGGAAGTCTTCCAAACCTTCATTATGTCTTTCTTCTACATTGTTATTGAAATAGTTTTTGCCTCTTGTCTTGCTAATGGCATTTTCGATATAGATGCTTTCTGAATATGTCGCAAAACCTTCATCTAACCATGCTTCATCAACTTGATCGTTTCCGACCAAGCTGTACCACCATTGATGTGCTGTTTCATGTACGACTACGATGGTTAATGCATCTTTATTGGAGAAGGTTTTATAATAATTCTCACTGATGTAGACTAAGCCTGGATATTCCATCCCGCTAGGAAAGACTGTTTCTACAACAGAATAAACAGGATAAGGGTATTTGCCAAACTTATCATTGAATATCTTTATAGAGTTAGCTCCAGATTCAAGGGCTTCTTTTCCCCTGTTTTCATCGTCCTTGTAATAATATGATTTTACAATTGTTCCATCAACAGTTTTCTCTGAAACCTTGAAATCTTTATTTGCTATAAATGCAAAGTCTCTCATATTGCTGCTTTGGAACTCTGATGTTTTGCTTTCACCCTCTACCTTTTCACTTATTAGTACACCTGATGATGCAATTATATAATCCTTTGGAGCCTTGATTGTGACTTTGTAATTTGAGGAGTCACTATAAAAAGGATCGCCAATTGGGTAGTATTTATCCAAGTTCCAGCCAGTTTTGTCATATACCGCAGCTATTGGATACCAATTGCCAAGATTAAAGTGATTTTCGCCATATCCAAATCGCTCATTGGCTGGCGGTATTTTTACATTGAAATCCATGCTTAATTCAATTGCAGTTCCTGGTTTTATGGGTTCTATCAACTCTACCTTTAAAATTGTACTTCCTTCACCTTGGAGCGAATACTTCAAATCTTCGCCGTCTTTTATCTTAACTTTGGAAATATCAGTATAACCCGGTTCAAAGCCTCTTGAATATGCTCTTTCAAAATCATCGAATAAGAATGGTGCTGTTTCCTTTTGCTTAAATGCATTTGTGTAAACATGGAAATATAGTTCTTTTAATTCGATATTTTCGTTATTCACATATTTAACGATTTCAGTGGCACTGAGGGTTTTATCAGTTTCGTTAAGTACAGCGCTAATATCATAGAAATTTCCTTTTTCAGATGGTGCCACTTTATTTACTTCTTGTACTCCTATTGTTGCATCATCTGGTGTTTTATCAATGTTATTGCTGCAGCTTATCAAAGTAGTTGCAATAAGTATTGCTGCCAATACCATTGTAAGTTTTTTCTTCATAAAATCACTCCTTACAGAATGTCTTTTTTCTGTTTGACTCTTTTATTTTGTCTACAATATAATCATACCCTTTTTCACCATGCGGTATCAAACAATTTGAACAATCTTTAATGCCATTTATTAGCTTATTGTTGCCTCCGCATTCTTCAAGAAAATACAAAGGGCAGTAGCAAAAAAGACAATTAAAATTTTCATCGTTATTTATTTTATGACAAGGAAAATATTCGCATTCTTTATTTTGAAAATACTTATAGTTATTTTTCATCTTGACCTCCTATACATTAACACCTACATCGGAGTTGGTTATCTGCTCCAATGTAGGTGTTTGTCTTAAAACTCTGCTGTTTTTACTGTTCTTGGGAATGGTATTACATCTCTGATGTTTGCCATACCAGTTATATACATAATGGCTCTTTCAAAGCCTAAGCCAAATCCTGCATGCTTTGTACCACCGTATTTACGAAGATCCAAGTACCACCAGTAATCCTCTTT
>JARBTT010000119.1 GCA_029240055.1 Anaerosinus sp. | reverse complement strand
TTTAATATTATCTAAATAAACTCTCGTCGTCGCCAATGTTTTCAGGTAATCCCAAGCAGAAGTTTTTTCACCGCCTAGTACCGTATTACCCGGTTGGAAACTCCATGTAATAAAGGCACGGAATCCGCCCGTTTTTTCTTGCAAAGCACGGACCTTCTCCATATGCTCGATACGCTGCGCCAGCGTTTCCCCCATACCAATCACCATTGTGGCAGTACTTTCCATCCCAATGCTATGGGCACATTCCATGACATCTAGCCATTGACCTGCGCTGATTTTTTTCGGACTTACGCGTTGTCTGACTTCATCTACTAAGATTTCCGCACCACCACCAGGCAATGAATCAAGTCCCGCTGCTTGTAGTTCTTTTAACGTATCCACTACCGAAAGATTTGCCTTTTTCGCCATATGTACAATTTCTGCTGGCGAAAAAGAATGAATCGTGATATCGTAGTTTTTCTTAATCGTTTGTAATAAATTCAGATAAAACTTCAAATCCAATTCGGGGTGCAATCCCCCTTGGATCATGACTTGCGTACCACCAGCAGCAATCGTTTCTTTTATTTTTTCCAGCATAGTTTCCATTGATAAAATATAGGCATCTTTATGATCAGGGCGCCTGAAAAATGCACAAAACTTGCATTCGCTCACACAAACATTACTATAGTTGATATTACGATCAATAATAAAGGTTACCGTTTTCCCGGGATGAAGCTTTTGCCGCATCACATCTGCCATCTTACCAAGCTCTAAAATATCAGTATGCTGAAGTAATTCTAAACCTGCCTGCTCCGTTAAGCTCATTTAAATACCTCCGCGATTTCAATTTCTGGTACATGATCAATCAAATTCATTTCATGCGCCATTTTATAAAAAGTTAACAAAGCTTTTTCATGCTCTGCAGTAAAGTCCCATTTGATTACTTCCAAATAATCATCTAATTGGGCAAACGTAAACGGTTTATCATAAACGATGGTATGAATCGCTTTTACTTTCTTCTTGTAGCCATTTTTAAAGCCCCGTGTAACCCTATCATATACCAATTGCAGTAACTCGGGTTTATTTTTGGCAAAATCACGGTTAACCATCCATACCGCATAGACCATACGAAGCCCCGTTAGTTTCTTCCACTCTATCCCAATATCATAATAATATAAGCCTTCTTGTTGATTGTGATACGCATATAATGCATCATCGCCAATTAACAATGTTGCCGTCGCATCATCGGAAATAATCTTTTGCATATCAACAATCCGAATATAATAATTGGGCTTGGCATTGTAAGCTTTATTTAAAACGATTTTTAATAAACAATGGGAAGTTGCCGATTTCGCCGTTAAAATAATTTTATCATTTTTTAACGCTTCAATTGGTTTTTTCGATACCAAAATAATACTTTGTACCGCATTATCCGCCGTGATGGATACGTCAGGCAAAATCACAAATTGTTCACTATTGCGCGCATAAACGATGGATGATACTGGGCTGACATCCAAACGACCATTGACGATATCATTATTCAGTACTGCTGGTACCGCTGCATGAATATCTAATCCTTGATTGAAACCATCTTCATAAAAGCTATAAGTTAAAGGCAAACAATTGATAAAGTTAATATGCCCTACTTTTGGATTTGCCATCTTACTCAACTCCATTACTTTCTAATTTAATTGGTTGATAGAAAGTATCTCTTTCCACTGGGATATAACCAGTTTCAGAAACAATTTTTATAATATCTTGTTTGGTAATTCCTTTTTTTGTTTCCGCACCAGCTGCATGAATAATTTTTTCTTCTTCCACCGTACCATCTAAATCATCAACCCCAAAAGCCAAAGAAAGTTGTGCAATCGGCATCGTCAACATCATCCAAAAGCCCTTAATATGATCAAAATTATCTAAGACCAATCTGGCGATTGCAATAAACTTTAAATCTTCCCAGGAAGAACCACGCTTTATTTCAGGAAATCCTGTATTCGCCGGATGAAATGGAAATGAAACGAACGCTTGGAATCCGCCAGTTTCATCCTGAATTTCACGAAGCGTAATCAAATGTTTGAGCCGTTGCTCGATTGTTTCTATGTGCCCATATAATATCGTAGCATTCGTCAGAATCCCCAACTTGTGCGCTGTCTTAATCGTTTCAATCCACTGGGCAGTCGTTGCTTTGTTTGGACAAATGATCTTACGAACTTCATCGTCCAAAATTTCTGCACCACCACCTGGCAATGAATCTAAGCCAGCTTCTTTTAAACTCGTCAATACTTCGGCAATTGATTGATTCGCTATTTTTGCAAAGTGTACGATTTCTACTGGTGTAAACGCTTTTAAGTGCACATCTGGCAATGTCTTTTTCACAGCTTTTACAATATTTAAATAGTAGTCGAACTTCTTATCTGGGTGCAACGCGCTCACCATATGAATTTCGCTTAGCCCCGGGGTTTTTGCTACCGTGCTTTTTACGATTTCTACAACTTCCTCTTCGCTCATCACATATGCACGTTTTTCTTCTGGTTTACAAGCAAAAGCACATAATGGACACCCCGATACGCAAATGTTCGTTAAGTTTATATGCCGATTCACATTATAATAAACTTCCTTACCACTCTTACGTTCTTTCGCCGCTCTCGCCCATGTCGCTAAATTCAATAAATCATCAGAGAGATACAACTCGAGCGCATCTTCTAACGTCAATCTTTCTCCTGCCGCTGCTTTTTGCGCTGCTGTCACTGTATTCGCCATGAATGTTTCACCTCTTGCATAAAAAATAAATAATAAGTTTCTTTTACTCCATAACTGTTTATATTTCGTGCTAAGATATTTATTTTCCTGCTAGATTGCTAAAACTAATCAATGTCTTAACACACCACCTTCGGCATAATTTGTAATGAGTTCTCCTACAGTAACTATTTTGTATCCTTCTGCTTTGATTCTATCCAAAATAATTGGCAAGGCTTCAGCAGTTTGCTGCGGTGTATCTGAAGCATGCATCAGAATAATCCCGCCAGGTTTCAACCGTTTTATCACCCTTTCGATCACTACATCACGTCCGGGATTTTTCCAATCTAACGAATCAATATTCCAAATAATTGTTTTATAGCCCATTTGATCCACGGTATTTAACGATTCTTTACTATAACTTCCATTAGGCGGACGCATCAAGGAACAATCGACACCTGTAGCTTCTTTAATTTCGGCATGTGCCGTTTGCAAATCATTTCTAACCCATTCCGCTGTTCGATCACCGTAGTTTTGATGTCTATGACCATGGCTAGCAATTTCATGACCATCGGCAGCAATTTGTTTGGCAACTTCGGGATATTTGAGTGCCCATGGTCCCATAATAAAAAAAGTAACTTTTTGATCATTTTGTTTTAAAGTTTCTAAAATGGCTGGCGTGAATTTATTACCCCAAGAATGATCAAAGGTAAGTGCTACCACTTTTTGTTCTGTCTTTGTTCCTGCAATGGCAATAGGTCCACTTGTCAAAAGTTCTGTAATCTGCAAATACGTTGCACTGAGTACAAATAAGCCAAATATACCGCACAACACATTGCGGTTTTTCAGCAAACCACGCAAATTAATTACCATAAAAAGTCCTCCTCGCATCTGACTTATAAAACTCTATGCGAAAAGACCATTTTTATTCCACCCCCGTCATATGTTGACAAAAATTTATAATCGTCTTTAGTGTTTCGGAAATATATTTATTTTTATGATACACAATATGAAATTTCCGCTTAAAAACAAGTTCATCAACTTTCAATTGACAAAGCTCACCACTTTCTAGCTCAGCTCTTACTGACAGCTTGGATATTACGCTGATGCCCATGCCTGCTTCAACCGCTTTTTTTATTGTTTCTGCATTATTATAAGTTCCAATAATATGACAATGAATATTGTGATTGTTCATGACCTGTTCAAATAAATTTCGTGTTCCACTGCCTTCTTCGCGCACAAAAAAGTCAACGTTTTCTAAATCAAGAAAACTAATTTTCTCTTGCTTTGCTACTGGATGATTTTTTCTCGCAATGAAAATCAATTCATCATTCATAAACGGACTGGTAATCAAAAACTCTGATTGAACCCTTCCTTCAATCAGAGCAATGTCGAGTTTATCGGTTAATAGCATTTCTTCTAGCACCGCGGTATTATGAATCGCAGAAGTAATTTGATTCTCTGGATAAATTTTATACAATGCTTTCAGTAAATCAATCAAAACGCATTCGCCAATCGTAATACTGGCCCCGAGCCGGACGTGATAGATATTACCAAACCGCCGCATTGCTTCCTCAGTTTGTTTATTTAGATTCACAATATGCCTAGCATAGGTCAGCAATTTTTCACCTGCGACCGTTAAAAATAGCTGTCTCCCCAAGCGTTCAAATAAACGTACATTATAATGTTTTTCCAGTTCGCTAATCACTTGACTCACCGACGGCTGTGCCATATGCATTTTATCCGCCGCTCTTGTCATACTACCCTCATCACAAACAAAAATAAAGATCGTTAAATGCCTTAGTGTCATTATACTCTCCATACATAGGTATTAGCCTATCGTTTTTATTTAATTATATTATTTTACATATGTATATGCAAATGTTACACTATTTTCAGCAAAAGGAGATGACATTTTTATGAATCTTAATTTATTAAAAGGCATTGGTTTTTCACTTATTTTCGCTGTTCCAGCTTGGTTTTTAGGCAAGCAGTTTCCAATTATCGGTGGTCCAGTCTTCGGTATTTTACTAGGAATGCTCGCTGCTGGCTTCAATCGTCCAGAGGGACTGGAAGCAGGCATTAAGTTTACCGGTAAAAAGATTTTACAATACTCCATTATTTTACTCGGTTTCGAAATGAACTTATACGTTGTACTTAACGTTGGCACACAATCTTTATCGGTTATGCTTTTTACCTTAATCACCGCATTCTTAACGGCATATTTTGTTGGTAAACTTTTGAAATTAGATATGCACACCACTTTATTAGTCGGCGGGGGAACTGCAATTTGTGGCGGCTCTGCCATTGCGGCGATTGCTCCCGTCATCGGTGCGAAAGATAAAACAGTGGCTTTTTCCATATCGACGATTTTTTTATTCAACGTTTTGGCTGTATTCATCTTTCCTCCCTTAGGCCATTACTTCAATTTCTCTGATACAGGTTTTGGCATGTGGGCAGGTACTGCAATCAATGATACGTCTTCGGTTGTAGCGGCCGGTTATTCCTATAGTCTAGCTGCTGGTGATTATGCAACGATTGTAAAATTAACCCGTGCTTTGATGATCGTACCAATTTGTCTTATTCTTTCCTTTGTAACCTCTAGAAATAAAGCCAAGACAGGTGAATTTAGCATTGCAAAAATTTTTCCTTACTTTATTCTTTGGTTTGTCATTGCATCTATCGTGAACACCATTGGTGTATTACCAATAGAGCTATCAAAGTTTCTAGGCAATGCTGGTAAGTTCTGCATCATCTTAGCGATGAGCGCTATTGGATTAAACACAAACTTAAAACAACTCATCAACAACGGCGTCCGCCCAATCATCCTCGGACTCGCCTGTTGGATCGCCGTTGCAGCTGTATCTTTACTTGTACAATTTGCAATTGGCTTGATATAAAACTGTTACATAAACAACAAATTTTCGGCAATAAAAAACACACTTACAAAATTGCAAGTGTGTTTTTTCATTATAAAAGATGTGAAACATTACAAATCGTGGAGTTTGTAAAAGCGTTAATTACATCATTCCTGGCATGCCCATGCCACCGCCCATACCGGCCATAGCAGCAGCTGCTGCAGCGCCGTTATCTTTTTCTGGTTTATCAGCAACTAAAGTTTCAGTTGTAAGAACCATAGCAGCAATACTTGCAGCATTTTGAAGAGCAGAACGAGTTACTTTTGCTGGGTCAACGATACCAGCAGCAATCATGTCGATATATTCTTCTGTTAAAGCATTGAAACCAATACCTTTAGCTGCTTTTTTAACGTTTGCAACAACAACAGAACCTTCAAGACCTGCATTGTGAGCAATTTGACGAACTGGTTCTTCGATTGCACGTTTTACAATCAAGATACCTGTTTTTACATCGCCAGTTGCTTCAAGTGTATCAAGTACTGGAAGAATGTCAATGAATGTTGTACCACCACCAGCTACGATACCTTCTTCAACTGCCGCACGAGTTGCATTAAGCGCATCTTCGATACGAAGTTTCTTTTCTTTTAATTCAACTTCAGTTGCAGCACCGATTTCGATTACAGCAACACCACCTGCTAATTTAGCAAGACGTTCTTGAAGTTTTTCTTTATCAAAATCAGAAGTTGATTCTTGAATTTGTTTTTTAAGTTGTTCTACACGAGCGTTGATTTGATTTTGATCACCAGCGCCATCAACAACAGTAGTTTCTTCTTTTGATACGCGAATTTGACGAGCGCGACCTAAGTCTTCAAGTTCAACGCTATCTAATTTACGCCCAAGTTCTTCAGTGATTACATTACCACCAGTTAAGATTGCGATATCTTCAAGCATTGCTTTACGACGATCACCAAAACCAGGTGCTTTGATTGCAACTGCTTTAAATGTACCACGAAGTTTATTTACAACTAAAGTTGCAAGTGCTTCGCCATCAACATCTTCAGCAATGATCACCAATTCTTTACCTTGTTGTACTACTTTTTCAAGTACAGGTAACATATCCGCTACAGCAGAAATTTTACGGTCAGTGATTAAAACATATGGATCATTTAAAACAGCTTCCATTTTGTCTGTATCAGTAACCATGTAAGGAGAAATATAACCACGGTCAAATTGCATACCTTCTACTACGGAAAGGCTAGTATCCATACCTTTGGATTCTTCAATAGTGATAACACCATCTTTGCCTACTTTTTCCATAGCTTCTGCAATTAATTTACCAGTTTCTTCATCAGCAGCAGAAATAGATGCAACTTGCGCAATCGCAGCTTTGCCTTCTACTTGTTTTGCATTCTTTTTGATTTCTGCTACAAGCGCTTTCACAGCTTGTTCAATTCCTTTTTTGATGATCATAGGGTTTGCACCAGCAGCAACATTGCGCATACCTTCATGAATCATCGCTTGTGCAAGTAACGTTGCTGTAGTAGTACCATCACCAGCTACATCATTTGTTTTTGTTGCAACTTCTTTTACTAGTTGAGCACCCATGTTTTCGAACGGGTCTTCAAGCTCAATATCACGAGCAATCGTTACACCATCATTTGTAATCGTAGGTGCACCGAATTTTTTATCAAGTACAACGTTACGACCTTTAGGTCCTAATGTTATTTTAACAGCGTTTGCTAATGCATCAACGCCTTTTTCTAACGCACGACGTGCTTCTTCATCAAACAAAATTTGTTTTGCCATTGTTATGTAGCCTCCTAAATTATTTTAAGATTTTAAATGTTAAATTATTCAACGATTGCTAAGATGTCTCTTTCGCTAACGATCAAGTAATCTTTACCAGCAGCTTTCACTTCTGTTCCAGCATATTTGGAGAAAATAATTTTATCGCCAGCTTTTACATCAAGAGCAACGCGGGTACCGTTATCTAATACTTTACCAGTACCAACAGCCACAACTGTACCTTCTTGAGGTTTTTCTTTTGCAGTATCCGGTAATACGATACCACTTGCAGTTTTTAAATCACCTGCTAGAACTTCGATAACAACTCTGTCGCCTAATGGCTTAATCATTTTGTGTGCCTCCCTTTATAGTATATAAAAAATTTTAATTTTGTTAGCACTCTATTTATGTGAGTGCTAATTACATATTTCATAATATATAATTCGCCGATAAAAAGCAATACCAATAATCAAATTTTTAGCCTTTTTACGAAAAAAATTTTGCGAAAATCCTGTTGAAATCAACTTTTATTGCAAAATTGCTCAATATTACGCCATCATATATAAAACATATACAATCACATAGTAAAATTATATGCAATTACCAGTTATTTATACAT
>JARBTT010000118.1 GCA_029240055.1 Anaerosinus sp. | reverse complement strand
AAGGCAGATCTTGACAATGATGATTCTAATTCTGAAGATAGAAAAACTGAAATCGAACGTTTGTATGCGGAAGGTCCTTTATTTGGTACAACTGCAAAATTAGGTAAATTCGGTGCGTTTGATGCTGGTAATTTAACTAATGGTGGTTTAATTATTGATACTGAAGTTAGTGGTGCTGAATTTCAATTTGGTAAAGCTTTAAAAACTACATTAACTGCTGGTCGTCTTCAAGAAGATGATTATTTAGGTCTTAAAGGTACTGGTCAAGGTGCTTCTAATTACACAGCAGTTCAATTCGGTTATGATGCAACTGATAAACTTGCATTAGCTGCTGGTTATCATAATATTCATAACAGCGGTGAATTTATAGATGGTATTGGTAGTAATGATACAAATGGTATCTGGACTGCAGGCTTTGATTACAAATTCAACAATAATCTAAAATTCGGTGGATTATATGCGGGTTCCAACTTGGAAGCAGAACCTGGCTACATGAATAGTGATGAAGAAAACGCATATACTGCACAATTGACTTATAAAGGTGCTAAATTAGCTAATCCTGGCTCATTCGGCGCATGGGTAGCATACCGTGAAATTGGTACATTGGCTTCTATTGCTCCTACTTATGATGGTGTTGGTTATGGTCAAAAAGGTACAGAAGTTGGCGTTGATTACATGCTTGACAAAAACATCTTAGCTAAAGTGGTTTACTTTGATGGTAAATATATTACTAGTGATGTAGATGTTAAAAAAGTATTCGGTCGTATTGAATTCAACTTCTAATTTTAAACTTACTAAAGAGCCTCCTGCTTATGCAGGAGGCTCTTTTTGGTACCAAAAAATGGATAAGATCGGTATTTGAATTTGGCAGGGTTTTGTTTCATTGTGTCGAATTTAAAATCATATAGTACAATTTAGGAGGTATCTCAATATGAATTTAAAAAAAACTTTGGTTGCATCAGTTATCGCCCTAAGTGTTGTTTCTACTGTTACCATACAAACAACGCAAGCCTTTAGCCTTGGTAGTATTTTAAAACTTGGTGGTATCGCAATTTTAGTAGATAAATTTGCTACACCGTTAAATAATTTTATCAATACCTTGACTGCGAAACATTCGGTGAGCAGTGACTACACAACGAAGGTTGTGCCAATTATTGTGGTTGGTAGTGGTACATATACTGGGGCTGCGCAAATTACTGGACCACAAAGTGCAGTTGATGAAACAAAGGCAGTACTGCAAATCGAAGGTAATTTTAGTGGTGATCAATTTAGAATAAAAGCCTTAATTCCAATCGATAGCAAAAACCCAACCAGCTTTAATAGAGTACAAGGCGTTGGGGTCTCGGCACAAATTGATGTGAAGATTTGAGGAAGGCTATAAGTAATAGCAGATAAGTTGCAACGAAAATAAACAAGTCGGCAAGAGACGAATCTTGGGGTAGTGGTGATCCAAGTCCGCAATGAAGGCTAAACTCCCTGCGGTCAAACAAAAAGCCTTCAAAGCTACGGTATAGTTATGATTCGTCTATATTGCCTTTGTTGAACTATTTTCTTATGCAAATTATCTGCTGTATTATATTATCTATAGTTTTAGCAGGATATTTTATAAAATATCCTGCTTTTCTTTTTATAGTTGCAGGATTTTGTAAATAAACTTAGAAATTTATATAATTAGAGATATTATGATTATAAGGGGGAATACAATATATGTTTCGTAAGGCAATAGCACTAGCAATCGTATGCATGTTTATGTTTACTACAATAGTTTCTGCGCAAGTATCACCAGAGACTACGCTGATTGATAAAATTTCTACGGTAGAAAAAACGTTATATGGCAATGATCAAACGGGGTCATTACTTGAACGTATTTCAAAATTGGAAACTGATCTATATGGTACTGCGACAGGAGGAGCGATTGTAACAAGGGTTAATAGCTTGTATAATGGAACTTTAGATAGCTCTGGTAATGCGCCATCTATTTTGACAAAAGTAAATGGTATAGAGTGGGAGCTAAATCATGCAGTTACGAGTCTGCCAGTAAAAAATCGAATTGAGAATCTAGAAACGTTAGTTGAAGGTACGCCAAAAACAGGTGCTTATAATGATCGAATTAGTAAATTAGCAAAGTTGGCTTTTGTAAGTGGAACGGTTGCTGTAGCAGATAAAGTTGTTGCTGCGGATACGTTGGTTAAAATTAAGCTAACTACAGCAATTGATAGTAAGACAGCACGCGTTGGTGATGTTGTTATGTATCAAGTAGCTGAAGATGTATTGGTAGATGGTGTGTTAGTATTGGCGAAAGGTTCAGATGGTACTGGCAAAGTGACCAAAGTATCGCAAGCGCAAAATTTTGGCCGTGATGCAAAACTTGAAATAGATTTTGCATCAATCAAGGCTATTGATGGCTCTATTGTAACTACTTTCTTAGGTGATAAAGCGAAAAAAGAAACTGAATCTATGGCGATGGCTGCTGGTGCTTCGGTAGCAGGCCTTGCTATATTAGGCCCTATTGGAATCGTCGGTGGCGCATTTGTCAAAGGTAAAAGCATTAAAATTGACGAAGGTGCCGAAATGTACATTCAAACGAAATTAGAAACAGTTGTCCATGGTGTACAAGCGCAAGCTTTATAAAAAAATATCAGTATTTTAAATTAAGAGGCCACAAAGACGCAAAGAAAAAGAAAACAATTTTGCGAACTTTGTGGTTTTCTACATATTACCGATAGTTTTAGGGAAGGAAATAAGGTATATTTGTAGAATAGAGAAAAGTTAAGAATTATTTCTTAATTTTATTAAATGATAATGCCACCTCTAAGCAAGTTGTTTAGATAGAATAGGAGAAAATATGGTAAAGAAAACAAAAATTCTTTGTGGTCTGATCACTTTGTACACTGTCTTAGGTCATTGCGTGGTAGGCCAAGCTGCAGAAAACATCAATGAACCAATTGCGGTTGAGCAAACGAACAGTGATCAAAGTGTAACCACAGAAGTGAAAACAGAAGAGGTTTCTAAGGATAAAGCTAAAACAAAAGAAGCAGCGAAAGACAGTAAAAAGAGTAAGAAAAACAAAAAAGAAGAAATAGTAAAAGCACCAGTACCGCCTGCACCAGTGGTAATTGAGGGCGATGATATTTCCTTTGATAACGCAAATGGAGATGTGTATGCAAAAGGTAATGTTATTATCAAGCAAAACCCAGCGACGATTTATGCTGATGATGTTCGTGGTAATACGCAGCGTACAGAAGTCCAGATAGATGGTAAAGCCAAGATCACGCAGCCTGGCGTCAATTTAGACGGTTACTCTACCTTCTATAATTATCAAGCGCATACGGGAAATATGGGGAAGGCAAAAGGAATTGTTGACTACGAAAAGCATGTACAGGGCGAGCGTATCGAATTTTTGCCTGATGAATATATCATTTATAACGGTACTGTGACGAAATGTCCCGCCAAAAAACCAGACTACCATATGCGCGCCAAGAAAATTGAGATTTGGCCAAACGATAGAATGGTTGCTTATGATGCGCAATTTTTGATAAAAGATAAAATTATTTATTCAACACCACGTTATGAAACTAAAATTGGCACAAATAAAGAAGAAAACAGTCCGTTTCCAAGAGTTGGTTATGACAGTGATAATGGCGTTTATATTATACAAAATTTCCAAGCGCCACTATCAGATAGCATTACAGCAGAGGCTAATATTGGGTATTATAGTAAGCCAGGTTCTAAAAATGATTATCGTATTACGAAACATGATCCCAATTATACCTTTGCGATAAAAGCAGGTGATTTTCTAGATGATGACGATAATTGGATAAAAAAACAGCCAGAATTTGACTTTACGTATGCTACCAAGCGGATAGCAGGAACTGCTTGGAAATATGATTTTAATGCCGTTTATGGTAAATGGGAAGATGATTACAAAACCAGTTGGCATCAAGATTATACTTTATATTTTAGCCGTGATCCGATTCATTTAAGTAAAACTCTTAGTTTATCACTTGGGACAGGCTATGAAATTGTAAAAGAATCTTATAATGGTTCACAGATCAATACCATGAAATATGATGCTACTTTTAGCAAAAAAATCAACAACAAAATTAATGTTTACAGTGGGTATCACTATACAAAAAATAATGATCAAAATTCGTTATTTAATTACAATAATTCAAATGTTGGCGAAGAACTTGCGAGCGGTATTAGTTATCGCTTTGACGGGAAAAATACATTATCGATTAGTCAAAGTTATGACTTAGTCAATGGGAAATTAGCTGATATGTATTATACTTGGTATCATAATTTGCATTGTTGGGATATGAATTTAACGTATCATAAAGATTACGATGGTAAGGATGATAGTGTCCATGTGAAATTTAACGTAGTGCATTGGTAAAGGAGAAGACCGTGAAAAGTGATTTAGCAGATGTAATCAATCAAATGCAAGAAAAAAAAATTCTAGTTATTGGAGACATGGTGGCTGACGTATATTTACAGGGTATGATTTCGCGTATTTCCCGCGAAGCGCCAGTTTTGGTACTAGAACAGGCTGAGGAAAAGATTGTTGCTGGCGGTGCTGCGAATGTTGTGCATAATATTGCTACGTTAGGCGGGGCAGTATGGGCGGTTGGCCTATTAGGGCAGGATCAAGCTGGTGAAGGCCTAGCGCAGATCCTTGCAGAAAAAGGAGTCCATATTGATGGGCTTCTTTCTGTAAGCAATAGATCAACGATAACAAAAACACGAATCATTGCCGGTGGTGCAGCAACGGTTAGCCAACAAATTGTTCGCATTGATAAAGAAACAAAAATGCCAATTAGCCCAGCGATGGAAGCAAAGATAATGAATTCTTTGGCCAATATATTAAAAAATGTAGATGGTGTTGTGATTAGCGACTATGGTAGTGGAACATTAACAGATAGTATTACCAAACAAATTCTTTACAATTGCAAAAAATCGAATATACCATGTATGGTAGATTCTCGGTATAATATTTTAGGCTTTACAGGGATAGATTATGTAAAGCAAAATGATGCTGAAGCCTCGGCAAATGTTGGTTTTGAAATTGTAAGCGAAGATTCTTTATTGGAAGCGGGCGCGATTTTATTAGAAAAAATGCAAGCAAAAGGCATCCTTATTACACATGGCGATAAAGGGATGACCTTGTTCGAAGCGAGTGGCGCAGTTCATAATATCCCAGTATCGAATCGCAGTGAGGTCTTTGATGTAAGTGGTGCTGGCGATACTTGTGTTGCAGCGATGATTTTAGCACTTTCTGCAGGAGTAGAGCCAGCCTTAGCCGCAGAAATTTCTAATATTGCATCAGGAATTGCAGTCCGTAAACTTGGTACAGCGACCGTAAGTGCAGCGGAATTAAAAAATGCGATTGGGGTTTTATAAACAATGGTAATAGCCGAGCAGAATATTGAACTTTGGTGCGAGAAATTGCGTCAGCAAAATAAAAAAATTATTTTTACAAATGGCTGCTTTGATATTTTGCATGCCGGTCATGTGAGATATCTAGAGAGTGCGAAGGCATTGGGAGATTGTTTAGTTATTGGGCTAAATAGTGATGCATCTGTACGTGCATTAAAAGGAGAATCTCGCCCAATCAATAGCGAAGAGGATCGTGCGGAAGTGCTAGGGGCACTCCGAGCTGTAGACTGCGTTGTTGTTTTTGGCGATGAAACGGCGGGAAATCTCATTGCCAAGGTGCGTCCTGATGTCTATGTAAAAGGTGGAGACTATACGGTAGAAACGCTCCCTGAAGCAAAAATTGTCTTAGGCTACGGTGGAAAAATTGAATTTATACCATTAGTTACTGGGCGTTCCTCAAGTAATATTATCAATAAAATAAAGTTAACAGAAGAAAAATAAATATAATAATACTTTAACCACAATGGTATAAAATAGATAAAAGTAATAGATTTTTGTTTGTTTTATATCATTGTGGTTATCGTTATTTTGACAATGAGGTTAACATAAATATGTCGATTAAAAATATTTTGGTCGTAAAATTAAGTGCAATTGGTGATGTCATTCATGCTTTACCAGTTTCCTATGCGCTAAAAGAAACCTTTCCTGATGCAAAAGTGACTTGGGTTGTGGAACCGCCAGCGTACGATTTATTAACCAATAATCCATATATTGATCATATCATCGTATTTGAAAAGAAAAAATTTAAGTCAATTAACGGTTTTTTCGAGAATTTCCCAGCTTTTTCAGCGGAGCTAAAGAAGATAAAATATGATGTTGTACTTGATTTACAAGGCTTAGGGAAAAGTGCTGTTATTGCGTGGATGAGTGGCGCACCGTTGAAATTGGGTTGCTCAAACATGCGTGAACTGAGCAATTGGGTAAGTAAACCAGTTTGTGGGTCAAATCAAAACGGTCATATCGTGGAACGTTATTTAGACGTAGTCCGTGCACTTGGCTGTAAAGTAGAAAAAGTCGTATTTCCGGTAGAGATAACGGAAAAAGAAGCCGATATCGCAACGAAGCTTATGCGACAAGCGGGAATGAATAGTAATAATCCGTACGTTGTATTAGCGGTAGGTGCCAACTGGGCAAATAAACGTTGGCCTACCAAGTTTTATGCTGCACTTGTCGATGCGCTGTATGCGAAAGAAATCATACCGGTTGTGATTGGTGGCGGCGTTATCGATAGTAGGTTGGTAGCAGAAATCAATGAAAAAGCTGAAATACCAGCAGTAGATTTAGTGGGAAAAACAACGTTAAAACAGCTTGCTTATATGATTAAAAATGCAAAAGCGGTAGTGGGTGGCGATACTGGTCCAATGCATCTAGCTGCGGGGCTAGGTAAGCCAGTTGTAATGCTCATGGGGCCAACGGATACGAATCGTAATGGCCCATATGGGCAAGCGCAAAATGCCATTGAAATTACAAGAACGTGTAAACATTGTTGGAAACGTAAATGTAGATTCAATATAGATTGTTTAGAAGAAATTACAGTCGGACAGGTAATGGATCAATTGCAAACAATGATGGAATAGAGGCTACTAAAAGAGTGGATGTAGCTGAAACTAGGAAAGTATCGTAGTATGGAGTGATTTTTATGGTTCGTTTTGGCGTGTTTTTTGAAAATATTCAAAAAGATTTAAAGACGTATGTATTTTTGTTGATTTTATTATGCTTATACCGTGGTGGTTTTATTGCGCTTATGCAAGAATACATTGAGCCGCATACCGCCATAAAAGAAATAGCCTTGGCGATGTGGGCAGGATTTCGGCTCAGCTTAAAATCGGCTGGCGTTATGGTGCTTATCTCCTTTTTGGTGTGTACAATACCAAATATAATTATGCCTAAGTTACATACAGATAGGCTTAGACTTGTATTAGCATGGATATATATTGCAGTCCTGTCTATTTTATTTCAGGCAAGAATTCCTTATTATCATGCATTTCATGTAACCTTTAATCAAAATATATTTAATACAATGAATGACGATGTATACGCGCTATTTATCACAATGATTCAGGAGTATAATCTACCAGTGCGGCTTGTAGGCGCAATCGTGATTTGTCTTATTATTTTTTATTTCTTTAAACGTATGTTGTACAGTAAAAATTATAAATTGCCGACCTTTTCTACAGCCAAAAAAAATCTAGCATTTCGCTTAAGCGTGATTGTGTGTATTCCTATATTTATGGTTTTTATGAGATTTGGTGGCAGTTTTAATTATAACCATTCGATTAATTGGGAAAATGCCGCGATTACCAAAGATACCTTTCTCAATGAAGCTGTTTTGGATGATCCTCAGGCATTATATCGTGCTTATATAGTAAACAAGCGCATGGCGCAAGGCGACCAAGCCAGCGGCATAAATAAAGATAAAATTCGTGCATACAGCAAAATGGTTGCAGGCAACAATATCGAATCTGATAACATAACAGAGTACTTGGTACGACATGCAACGGGGGCAAAGATTGCAAAGCCACGGCATATTTTCATTGTTTTGGG
>JARBTT010000010.1 GCA_029240055.1 Anaerosinus sp. | reverse complement strand
TAGTAAATATTCTATGCTGCAAAAGTATGAAAAGTGCTTCATTCAAAGAGAAAAATACGACCAGAATTTGTTTATTTATATTTCAGTATGCGTGATTTTTTATAAAAAAATAGAATTTTTTTGCGAAGTGTTGACAAAGTATAAAAACTAGGATATAATTACTAATGTTTTAAAGGACATGCGGAAATAGCTCAGCGGTAGAGCATCGCCTTGCCAAGGCGGGGGTCGCGAGTTCGAATCTCGTTTTCCGCTCCACTAAAAATTTAACCTAGCAAATTTTGCTAGGTTTTTTTGTGCATTTTACCGATTTTGTGTATAATAGATAAGTAAGCAGAATACTTGTTTTTAAATGATAATTATGGTATTATGCATTGTATGGCGTATTAGGCTTTTGGTTAAATTTAGGTAATTGAGATAAGTTTAATGGTAAGCCACAAAATTTAAATTTATTGTATGAAAAACAGGAGGTCACAGTATAAATGAAAGTTACTGCGGAAAGAATAGACAATCATCAAGTTGTTTTAGAATTGGAAGTACCACAAGTAGAGATTGGTAAAGCGATTGAAAAGGCTTACACTAAACTTGCTAATAAAATAAATATCCCTGGTTTCCGTAAAGGAAAAGCTCCACGTAAAGTGATTGAAAACCGTATTGGTAAACAAGCAATTTTAGATGAAGCATTTGATATTGTCGCTCCAAAAGCTTACAGCCAAGCTCTAACAGAACAAAATCTTGAACCAGTGGGAAATCCTAAAATTGATGTTGTCGTTTTAGAAGAAGATAAAGATTTAGTATTCAAAGCAACAATCACAGCAAAGCCTGAAATCACTCTTGGTGATTACAAAGGGTTAAAAGTTGAAAAAACTGCTGTAGAAGTTACTGATGAACAAATTGACGCGCAAGTGAATAAAATGCTAGAAAACGCTGCTAAAATGGTAATTGTTGAAGGGGCTGAAATCCAAGATGGCGATTTCGCAGTAATCGACTTTGAAGGTTTCGTAGATGGCGTTGCATTTGAAGGTGGCGAAGGCAAAGGTTATCCGTTGCAAATCGGTTCCGGTAGCTTTATTCCAGGATTTGAAGAACAATTAATTGGTGCAAAAGCTGGCGAAGAACGTGAAGTAAACGTATCATTCCCAGAAGAATATCATGCTCCAAATCTTGCTGGTAAAGCATCAGTATTTAAAGTAAAAGTAAATGATGTAAAACGTAAAGAACTTCCAGCGTTAAATGATGAATTTGTGAAAGAAACAAGTGCATTTAACACTGTTGATGAATTAAAAGAAGACATCAAGAATAAATTAGAAACAACTGCAAAACAAAAAGCTGAAAACGACATGCGCTCCGCTGCTATTAAATTAGCAAGTGATAATGCGACTGTTGATATTCCAGAAGTAATGGTTGAAAATCGTATTGGTCATATGATTGAAGAGTTAAGCATTAGCTTACAAAATCAAGGCCTTAAATTAGAACAGTACTTAGAATATGCTAAGCTTGATATGGCTAAACTTCGTGAAAACTATCATGAAACTGCTATTATTAATGTGAAAACTGATTTAATGCTTGAAGCGGTTTCGAAAGTTGAGGAAGTAAAAGTGGAAGCAGCTGATATCCAAGGTGAAATCGAACTTATGGCAAAATCTTATGGAGCTACAGCTGGGCAAGTTCAAAAAATTATTCAAGAACAAGGTCGCATTGGCGATTTAGTAGCAACTATCCAACGTAAAAAAGCTGCCAAATTGATTGTTGATAGTATTACTGAATAGTCATTGTGGTTAAATTTATAACCGGGGTGAGTTTATGAATTATGTACCTATGGTAGTAGAACAGTCTAATCGCGGCGAACGCGCTTATGATATCTATTCCCGTTTATTAAAAGATCGTATCGTATTTATTGGTGGCCCAATTGATGATAATGTTGCAAATGTTGTTATTGCACAATTGTTATTCTTAGAATCGGAAGATCCAGATAAAGATATACATTTATACATTAATAGCCCAGGGGGTGTAGTAACAGCTGGTCTTGCTATTTATGATACTATGCAATACATAAAACCAGATGTTTCAACCATCTGCCTAGGGCAAGCGGCAAGTATGGGAACATTGCTCTTAACAGCAGGTGCAAAGGGAAAACGCTATGCACTTCCATATGCCCGCATTATGATTCACCAGCCGTCAGGTGGGGCACAAGGACAGTCTACGGATATCCAGATTCAAGCCAAAGAAATACTCCGTTTACGCGAAATTGGCAATGACATTTTAGTGAGTCACACTGGGCAACCGCGTGAAAGAGTACAAGCGGATACGGAGCGCGATTATTTCATGTCTAGTGAGCAAGCTAAAGAATATGGTCTTATTGACGAAGTCATTACTCGTCCAGCTGATAAGACTGATAGCCCTAAATAGAGAGGTGATAACATGTTAAAGTTTGGGGATGAAAAAGGTCAACTAAAGTGTTCGTTCTGTGGTAAATTACAAGAACAGGTGAAAAAGTTAGTTGCGGGCCCTGGAGTTTATATTTGTGATGAATGTATAGAGCTTTGCAATGAAATAATTGAGGAAGAGTTTAGTGGTGATGTCGAAGTCGAACTAAAGGAAGTTCCCAAACCAAAAGAAATTAAGGATATATTAGATCAATATGTGATTGGTCAAGATGCAGCAAAGAAAAATTTAGCAGTAGCAGTTTATAATCATTATAAAAGAATCAATATCGGTTCTAAAATAGATGATATAGACTTGCAAAAATCTAATATTTTAATGCTGGGACCTACTGGTAGCGGTAAAACGTTACTTGCACAAACTTTGGCTAAGATCTTGAATGTACCATTTGCAATTGCAGATGCTACTTCATTAACAGAAGCAGGGTATGTTGGGGAAGATGTTGAAAACATTCTTTTAAAATTAATCCAAGCGGCTGATTATGATGTAGAGCGAGCTGAAAAAGGTATCATCTATATTGATGAAATCGATAAAATTGCACGCAAATCAGAAAATCCTTCGATCACGAGAGATGTTTCTGGCGAAGGCGTACAACAAGCATTACTTAAAATCTTAGAAGGTACAGTTGCTAGTGTTCCTCCACAAGGTGGGCGCAAACACCCTCACCAAGAATTTATTCAAATTGATACGACCAATATATTATTTATTTGTGGTGGTGCTTTTGATGGTATTGAAAAGATCATTAGTGCACGTACTGGTACGAAAACATTAGGCTTTGGTGCTGAAATTAAAAGTAAAGACGAAAAGAAAATTGGAGAAGTTTTAAAATCCGTGCTTCCAGGCGATTTACTAAAAATCGGTTTAATTCCAGAGTTTGTTGGTCGTTTACCTGTAGTGGTAACACTCGATGCATTAGATGAATCTACACTTGTTAGCATTTTAGTTAAACCGAAAAATGCTCTTGTGAAGCAATATCAGAAGTTCCTTGAAATGGATAATGTGAAGCTTGAGTTTGATGATGAGGCACTGCAAGCAATTGCAAAAGAAGCTTTGAAACGCAATACTGGTGCACGTGGACTTAGGTCTATTATTGAATCAGTTATGTGTAATGTTATGTATGAAGTTCCATCGAGAACTGATGTGTCAAAATGCACCATAACAAAAGAAGCTGTTTTAAATAACGAAGAACCTCATTTGACGACTGTTAAAACCAAAAATAAAAAAGAAGTATCTGCATAATTTACGGAAGGCATTTGCCTTCCGTTTTTTCTATCAATCACCAAAATTTTTGCGGATAAAAAAGCTTTCTTCGTCAATAATAGAAATGTAACGATTGGATTTTATTATTGAAAAAGGGGGCTTTTTTCATTGGATTATGCAGTTAATGCGATCACGTTTATCCAATTATTTTTTGTTATCGTCATAGGTCTATATTTCTTCTCATTGCTTAAATCACAGCAAGGAAATAAGAGTGCTGTCAATCGCGAATCAAAAAAGGAGATGGAGAAACTTCAAAAACTTCGTGAAATTTCCTTAACGGAGCCGTTATCAGAAAAAACAAGACCGAGTCATTTTTATGAAATCATTGGACAAGATGAAGGGATTAAAGCTCTTCGGGCAGCGTTATGTGGAGTGAATCCACAGCATGTTATCATATATGGGCCACCGGGTATCGGAAAAACTGCGGCTGCGCGATTGGTATTGGAAGAAGCAAAACGCTATACAACGTCTCCATTTGCCAGAGACGCTAAGTTTATTGAAATGGATGCTACAACGGCTAGATTTGATGAACGCGGCATTGCTGATCCGCTCATTGGAACTGTGCATGATCCAATTTATCAAGGCGCAGGTGCTCTCGGTATTGCTGGGGTTCCACAACCCAAGGCTGGAGCAGTGACGAAGGCACATGGCGGTATTTTGTTTATTGATGAAATAGGTGAGTTGCATCATATTCAGATGAATAAGCTACTAAAAGTACTAGAAGATCGTAAAGTCTTTTTAGAAAGTTCCTATTATAATAGTGAGGATACTAATATACCAAATTATATTCACGATATTTTTCAGAATGGACTGCCAGCGGATTTTCGACTTGTAGCAGCTACGACTAGACTTCCGCAGGAAATACCTTTAGCTATTCGATCGAGGTGTGTTGAAATATTTTTCCGCCAGTTGCTTCCTGAAGAGGTGGCTGTGATTGCTCGCAATGCTTTTCGGAAAATATCGTTTGATTTCGAAGAGAAAGCAATTGAAGTGATTCAAAATTATGCAATGAATGGTAGGGATGCTGTAAATATCGTACAAATAGCCACTGGTGTAGCAATAAATGAAGGGGCTAGTACTGTAAAAGCCGCTGACGTAGAATGGGTTGTAAACTTTGGCCAGTACAATCCAAGGTGTGATAAAAAAATTGCGCCAAAACCGCAAATTGGTTTTGTGAATGGACTGGCTGTATATGGAGCAAATTTGGGCGCGATGATGGAAGTAGAAGCTTGTGCCGTAGAAAATAAATTTGGGGCTGGTACCTTGATTGTTACAGGTGTGGTTGATGAGGAAGAAATCACTTCACCAGGGCACACGGTTCGTCGTAAGAGTATGGCAAAAGAATCGGTAGAAAATGTGATTACAGTACTAGCAAATCAGTATGAAATTAATTTTAAAAAATATAATGTTCATGTTAATTTTCCCAGTGCTGGGCCTGTTGATGGACCTTCGGCTGGTGTGAGTATCGCGATTGCGATTTATTCCGCAATTAATCAAATTCCCATCGATAATACAGTAGCGATGACGGGTGAAATTTCGATTCGTGGGTTGATTCATCCTGTTGGTGGTGTAAGTGCTAAAATTAGTGCGGCTAAGCAGGCTGGAGCCCGCAAGGTTTTGATTCCCAAGGGAAATATGCAGATGTTATATGGAAACTATGGGATAGAAATCATCGGAATTGAAACATTAGAGGAAGCGATTGCAGAATCATCCATATCGAATCATGCGCAAGAATGTATAAAAACAAAAGTACCACAACCAGATTTATTAACAGCAGCAAGTGCGACGGTACATATCTAGCGCAGTTTTAAAAGAGATATGATTGCTAAATAGGACTGAAAATATTCTGATTTGGAATTTTTCTGGCGATATTTAGCTATTTTTTTGTTATTCTTGGTAAATTTAAAGGATTTTAGCCACTCTTTTAAGAATATAAGAATATTTAGGATAACTAAAGTTGAAACTAAGATAAGGTGAGAGAACGAGGAGGCGGTTTGATGATTAAAAATCGTAAGATACCATTATTGCCATTAAGGGGAATCATGGTTTTTCCATATATGATTATACATTTAGATGTAGGTCGTGAAAAATCTATAGCGGCGTTAGAAGAAGCTATGGTACAAGATAGAATGATTATGTTATCAGCACAAAAGGATGCAGGAATTGACAATCCAACCAAAGATGAAATTTTTGAAATTGGTACCGTTGCTGAAATAAAACAATTATTAAAGTTACCGGGTGGAACCATTCGGGTGTTAGTAGAAGGGTTAAATAGGGCCAAAATTAAGAGCTATATGGATCATAACACTTACTATGAAGTGGAAATCGATATTTATGAAGATACCCAAGAGGAATCTTTAGAAGTCGAAGCTTTGATGCGGGCGGTAGTGAATCAATTTGAACAATGGGTGAAGCTTAGCAAAAAAATTCCGCCAGAGACGCTGGTATCGGTGGTTGTGATTGAAGAAGCAGGGCGTCTGTGTGATCTCATTGCTAGTCATTTATCACTTAAAATTGAAGATAAGCAAGCTTTGCTCGATTCGATCAGTATTAAAGATCGTCTGGAAAAAGTTTGTGAGATTATCAGTCGTGAAATGGAAATCTTAGAAATTGAACGCAAAATCAGTGGTCGTGTAAGGAAACAAATGGAAAAAACCCAAAAAGAATATTATTTGCGTGAACAATTAAAAGCCATCCAAAAAGAACTAGGTGATAAAGATGATAAAACAAGTGAAATAGAAGAATATAAGAAACGCCTAGCAGAAGGCACTTATCCTGACAATGTGAAAGAAAAAATCGATAAAGAAATTGGTCGCTTAGAAAAAATGTCGAGTATGTCGGCAGAAACTGGCGTAATTCGTACCTATATTGATTGGATATTGTCTTTGCCGTGGGATAAATTAACCGAAGATAGATTGGATATCGGTATTGCAGAAAAAATTTTAAATACGGATCATTATGGCTTAGAAAAAGTCAAAGAGCGTATTTTAGAATACCTATCGATCAGAAAACTTGCTGATCATCTGAAAGGGCCAATCCTATGCTTAGTTGGGCCGCCTGGTGTGGGAAAAACGTCGCTAGCACGTTCAATTGCAAGAGCAATGGAACGTAACTTCGTTCGTGTTTCATTAGGAGGGGTACGTGATGAAGCGGAAATACGCGGTCATCGTCGCACTTATGTAGGTGCCTTGCCTGGTCGAATTGTTCAAGGAATGAAAACAGCTGGTTCTAAAAATCCAGTTTTTTTATTAGATGAAATTGATAAGATGAATGCAGATTTTAAAGGGGATCCATCAGCAGCGTTACTTGAAGTATTAGATCCAGAACAAAATAACACCTTTAGTGACCATTATATTGAGCTACCATATGATTTGTCCAAAGTGTTATGGATTGTGACAGCAAATGGTATGCATAATATACCTCGGCCACTCCGTGATCGCATGGAGATTATTAATATCCCAGGTTATACCGAGGAAGAAAAAGTGCAAATAGCCAAACGGTATTTGGTAGAAAAGCAATTGAGCGAACATGGTTTAACTAAGAAACAGTTAACATTATCAGATAACACCATTCAAAAATTAATTGCCGAATATACACGTGAAGCAGGTGTACGGAGCTTGGAACGTACTATTGCAACGGTATGTCGTAAAGTGGCACGCCAAATTGTGCAAAATGATAAAAAAGCAGTAAAAGTAACATCGCAAAATTTGCATAAATTCCTTGGTGCAGCTAAGTATAACCACCGCAAGGCGGAAGAAAATCATCAAGTGGGTGTAAGTACAGGTCTTGCTTGGACTGAAGTTGGTGGTGATGTACTTCCGACAGAGGTTACCATATTAAAAGGTAAGGGGAAGTTAATTTTAACAGGACAATTGGGCGAAGTCATGCGTGAATCAGCGCAAGCAGGTATGAGTTATATTAGAAGTCGGGCGGAAGAACTTCATATTCCAAATGATTTTTATGAAAAACAAGATATTCATATCCATTTACCAGAAGGGGCAATTCCTAAAGATGGTCCATCTGCCGGGATTACGATGGCGACCGCTGTTGTGTCAGCGCTGACTGGTAAAAAAGTGCGTAGTGATGTCGCAATGACAGGCGAGATTACTTTACGCGGTCGGGTACTACCTATCGGTGGACTGAAAGAAAAAGTATTAGCAGCACATCGGATAGGGATTAAAACGATTATTTTACCAAAAGAAAATAAACGTGATATGGATGAAATTCCAAACAACGTGAAACGTAATTTAGAATTTGTATTAGTGGAGCATATGGATGAAGTTTTAGAATGTGCATTGGTGAAGGAAAATGAATGAAGAAATAATTATAACACAGGGAAAATATATTGCATCAGCCGTGAGGGTGGATCAATATCCAGAGCGAGATTTAAAAGAGATTGTATTTATTGGTCGGTCTAATGTTGGTAAGTCTTCTTTGATTAATTCTCTAACTCGTATTGGTGGCTTGGCGAGAGTAAGTGGTACGCCAGGTAAAACACAAACGATTAATTTTTACGAATTAAGTGCGAAAATGCCAGAGGAAGAAGAACGCAGAGATTTTTATCTAGTAGATTTACCTGGTTATGGTTATGCGAAGACGGGGAAAGAAAATCGTAGTCGCTGGTCTAAGTTTATAGATGAATATTTATTAAAATCAGAGCGCCTGCAGTTTGTTTGTCAGCTCATTGATATTAGGCATGAACCAATGCCTAGTGATGTTGATATGTTTAAATGGTTGGTAAAAAATAATTTGCCAGTACTCATTATTGCAACAAAGTCAGATAAGTTAAGTAAAAATCAAGTGCAAAAGAATATTATGTTAATTAAAAAGACATTAGGTGTACTAGATTTAGATGTATTACCGTATTCATCAGTGAAAAGTGAAGGACGTTCATTTTTACTTGACGTTATTGGTAGTGTTTTGGTAGAATAGAGCAAGGGATAATAAGAGACAGTTATAACTGTCTCTTATTTATGTAAATAATTTTTATCGTGGTTGTCGTATTATACAAAGAAGGAGCGACATAATGTTAACAGCTTTTGATAAGGAATTGTTAAATATTCTACAAACAGAATTACCAATTAGTAAGCGTCCTTTTGCTGATTTAGCACAAGTTTTAGGAACGGATGAGACAGTGGTCATCAATCGATTAACAGAACTGAAAGAACAAGGCTATTTAAGAAGGATTGGTCCATTTTTTGATTCTACGAAACTTGGCTATGCTGGCACGTTGATTGCAACTAAGGTAACAAATGGCTATATGGAAAGTGTAGCTAGCGCAATCAATACATATCCTGGCGTTACGCATAATTATGAACGTGAAGGCGATTTTAATTTGTGGTTTACGTTACTTACTCCAGATTTAGAAACACAAGATAAGATTTTAGCTGACATACGTAATTTACCTGGAGTTGAAAATTTAATAAGTTTGAAGGCTAACCGTAAGTATAAAGTTAGCGTTCAGTTTAAGTTGAAGTAGGTGAAAGCAATGGATGAATTAGATAAAAAAATAATAAGAGCTATGCAAGATGAATTTCCATTGGTGGCAGAACCTTATCAAGTGTTAGCGCAGCAAATTGGCATTACACAAGAAGAACTCATTGAACGATTAAAAAGATATAAACGGTCGGGTCAAATTCGTAAGATGGGGGCAGTACTTAGGCATCGTGAAGTTGGCTATGCAGCTAACGCATTATGTGCGTGGATCGTTCCAGAAAGTCGTCTAGAAGAAGTGGCAACTTTGATGGCGACCAGTCCGTCCATATCGCATTGTTATGATCGCAATACTATGCCTGGATGGCCGTATAACGTGTATACGATGATTCACGGACACAGTCGCGAGGAATGTGAAGCAATAGCAAATAAAATTGCCGAGCAAAATAACTTAACGGAAAAAACAATGCTATATAGCTTAAAAGAGTGGAAAAAAACAAGTATGCGTTATTTTTGTGAGTGATAATATTCATTATTTAAGGTTGAACTCATAAAATAGTTATTATTTTGAAATGCAGAGGCAATGATTGCCTCTGCATTTTTTATATTTAGCGCTATATAACTTAATTTTTAAATTAAATATATTGAATTTTGTATACAAAAAGCATATAATAACAAGTGCCGTAAAAAACAACGGTGTTTAAGCTTAAAACAAAATAAATTAATGTTTGTGGTTTTGAAATGAGGTTATTATTATGTCAAGAACAAATAAGTGTTTAAATGTATATCAAGGTGTGGGGATTTTAGTATCAACATTGCTTGGTTCGAGTATTTTTATAATTCCAGCAATTGCAGCAGATCTTGCTGGGAATAAATCTATTATAGCGTGGATCCTTACTATTTTATGTGTGGTACCGGTTGCCTTTACGTTTAGTAATCTTGGCGCGAAATATCCTAGTGAAGGCGGAACTGCCTATTTTATAAAACAATCTTTTGGTGAAAAATTTGCAAAGTTTACATCGTGGTTATATTTATCGGCATTGCCAATTTGTCCGCCGATTATTGTGATTACAGGTGCAAGTTACATTGGTGCTATTTGGGGTGGTAGTCAATGGCAGATTTTCGCGGTCTGTATAGCGATGCTTGCAGGATTGTTTTGTATTAATTTATACGGACTACAGTTTGCCAGTAAAATGCAATCTTTTGTTTCAGTGTTTATTGTTGGGATTCTTGTGACACTGATTATTTTAGCGTTTACAAAAGTTGATGTAGTATCTGGCTTGGTTATAAAAATGAATTTCGGTGACATTTCATTGATTAAGACAACGATTTCATTAGTTTTTTGGTGCTTTGTCGGTATTGAAGCTGTGGTTCATATCGCTGGTGATTTTAAAAATGTCGAACGCGAATTTCCGCTTACCATATTGATTAGTCTATTTATTGTTGGTGGAATTTGTATTTTATTAAGTCTTATCGTATTGAAATTTCATACCTATGGTAGTGAAGCTCTGAATTCAAATTATATCGTAGCTTTGTTTGATTTATTGATTGGTCACTCGGGTAAAGTTTTTGTTGCAATTATGGCTTTTTTTGCTGCTTTAGCAGCAGTGAATGTATATCTAATAAGTTTTTCAAAAATGATTTATGCAATGAGTATTACTGGGGCAGTAAATGAACGTTTTAAAATTACGAATAAGAATGGTATGCCTGTGAATGCATTGATTGTTTGTTACGGTTTGGCAACGGTGACGATTGTATTAAAATATGTGTTCAATATCAATATAGATGAACTTATTCTTTATGCAAATAGTGTTTTTATTGCAATTTATTTATTGGCATCTATAGCAGGAATTGTATTGCTTGAAGGATATAAAAAATATATGGCTGTTGTTTCAACGCTGTTTTGTAGTTTGATCTTCTTATCATTAGGGTGGAAAAGTGTATATGTAGTAGCCTTAATCGGAGTATTTTATATTATAGAATATATGATGAAGCAAAGAAATGCACTAAGAATATAATAATGAAGTAATGATTGTTTTATCGCTTTATTACTGATAAAAAATATTATGATAGAAGGGAAGCTGTGGGTTATACAGTTGCCCATTTCCTCATAATAGACTGAATTATCTTGTAATTTACTAAAGCAATAGATTATAATGATACGTAACTATTTGTCGCTATTTGTTCGAGGAGGTGTTTTGCGATGATTGATGAACGCGATATTAATTATATTTTAAAAGTTGCTGAGGAACGAAGTTTTTCACAGGCAGCAAAAAGACTGTATGTGACGCAACCGTCATTGAGCCAATGTATAAAAAAGGTTGAAAATGAATTGGGTGTAGAATTGTTTGATCGTCGTACAAATCCTTTAACACTAACTTTTGCAGGCGAATTATACATAAATGAAGCAAAACGAATTCAAGATATAAAAAAAGAATTAATCCAACAAATAGAAGACATGTCGGAGTTAAAGCGAGGCCATCTGACGATTGGTAGTTCACATTCTCGCACTTCTTATTTATTGCCACGCGTGTTGCCTGTGTTTTGCGAACGGTTTCCTGGAATTGATATTTCTTTAATAGAAGGAAATACCGTTGAATTACAGGAATATGCGTTAAGTGGTGCTACTGATTTTTCGTTAGTCTATTTGCCTTTGTTACATCATGAATTGGACTATGTAAAAATTGATGATGAAGAAATTTTGGTGGCTTTGCCATCGAAACATTCGTTCAGTCGTGCTGCGGCAAAATTACCACAATCGTTACCGTTTCCGCCGATTGATTTTTCAAAGCTTATCGATGAGCCGTTTATTGTAATGAAAAATCGTCGGAAAATGCGTGAGATATTTTTTGAGCTTTGTGAGCGGGCAAAGTTTGAGCCTAAAATTATACTACAATCCCATAGTTTAATTTCGGCACAGGCGCTTGTTGCTGGAGGAGTTGGGGCAACGTTAGTTACAGATACGTTAGCTTTGTATAATAAGTTAGAACATAATCCATATTATTTCTCTTTGTCAGAGCCTGTACCGCCACGGAGTTTAGTTACTGCTTACAAAAAAGATGTGCAATTATCAAAAGCAGCAGTAGCGTTTATTGAGTTGACAAAGGAAATTATTCAAGCAGGTAAAAAAAATAGTTAAAAAATACTGAAAATGTTTTAATAAAAAAGTGTTCTCGGTATTTTTGTTATAAAAATGTGATATTTATCGGACATAAATAATAAATTAAATTTATTATAATGTTTTCTTATAAGTCTCATAATTTTTAAGTATAGCTAGGTGTATTGAAAGACTGAGTAAATAATGCTAATATTTAGATTGTCATATTTCGTAATCTTAAGTGAAAAAATAAGATTGATTTGTTTTTGATAAATAGATAAATTTTTTCTATGATTAAAATAAATTTTAGTTATTTAAGAACAACGATATTGAGGTTTGAATAGTCTGAAATGTTTTTAATGTTTCAGACTAAATTTATGTAACGAATATGACATAAGTATCTATTGGGGGAAATTTGGGTGTTTTAAATAATTTTGGAGGTGCTATTTATGGCAGAACAGATATCAAGACGTACCTTTATCAAGGCTGGTGTAGCTGTTGGAGCAGCAGTTGCAGCTGGTACTTATTTTGAGTGGCAGGGTAACAATATCCCTGCAGCCGTACAAAAAGGTACAGCATTATATGACGTCCTTATTATTGGTAGTGGTGGCGCTGGTATGCGTGCGGCGTTAGAAGCTGCAAAGGATAAAAATATTAAGGTTGCAATTATGACGAAGTTGATTCCAACTCGTTCGGCAACAACAATGGCGCAAGGTGGGATGAATGGTTGCACAGGTGTAACAGATTCTAAAGATACACCTGAATCACATGCTTTTGATACTGTAAAAGGTGGAGATTATTTATGTGACCAAGATGCTGTAGAGTATTTTGCGGAAAATGCAGGAAAAATTATATATGAAATGGATTACTATGGTTATCCATACCATCGTCAAGAAGATGGTTCTTTCCATCAACGTAAAATGGGTGGCAGCTCCCATGCACGTGCTGCTTATTATGCCGATGAATCTGGGCTTGCTACTGTACATACATTATTTGAACAATGTTTAGAACAAAATGTTGAAATGATTTCAGAGTGTCAAATGCTTGAAATTGTTGTAAAAGATGAAAAATTAAGTGGTGTTATTGCTGTAGATATGCGTAGTGGTAATATTGTTTCAGTACCGGCAAAAACGGTTATCGTAGCCACTGGTGGGTATGGTCGTGCTTATTGGATTCGTACAACTAACCCATATAGTTCCACTGGTGATGGAATCGCGGCATGTTTAAATATTGGTGTTCCATTTAAAGATCCAGAAATGGTGCAATTCCATCCAACAGGCCTTGCAATTAATGGGGTGCTATTATCAGAATCAAGTCGTTCCGAAGGTGCATACTTATTAAATAAAAATGGTGAACGTTTTATGAAAAAATATGCACCAGACAAAATGGAACTTGCAACACGTGATATTGTTGCACGTTCGATTGAAACAGAAATCAGCGAAGGACGTGGTATTGGCGAAGGCTTGAATGCCGCTGTATACCTAGACTTTAGACATATTCCAAAAGAAATTATTAAAGAACGTTTAGGACAAGTTTATGACTTATCATTACGTTTTGAAGGCGTAGATATTACAGAAAAACCAGTGCCGATTCGGTGTTCTTGCCATTACTCCATGGGTGGGATAGATGTTATTGATTATAAAACTTGTGCTACTAAAGTGCCAGGCGTGTTTGCTGCAGGTGAATGTTCTTGCGTATCAATTCATGGAGCAAATCGTTTAGGAGCAAATTCTTTAAGTGAAGTTCTTATGTTTGGTAAAACCGCTGGTATTGGTGCGCCAGCATATGCAAAAAAAGTTGGTTATGTTGGCGACAAAGAAGCTTTAAATGCAGCTTTAGCTAAATGGAATAAAACATTTGAAGAAGTAACAGCAAGAACGAGCGGGCCTAGAGTTGTAGAACTTCGTGATAAAATGGCAGCTTCAATGTGGTTTAAAGCCGGAGTTTATCGTGAAGAAAATCAATTACAAGAAGGGTTAAAAGAAATTGATGATTTAATCAAAGAATATAAAATTTGCTATGTTGGTGATGCGAGCCGTAATTATAATACTGCATTTATGAATTATATCGAGTTAGGTAATCTGTTATTAGTATCTAAGGCGATTATTATGGGGGCGATTGCACGTAAAGAAAGTCGTGGTGGTCATTCTCGTAAAGATTTCCCTAAACGTGATGATAAGAACTTCTTAAAACATACAATTATCAGCAAAGTTGGCGATGAATTTAAAACGGAATATCGTGATGTTGTTATTACAAAATTTAAACCAGCAGAAAGGACGTACTAATCATGGCAATTACATTAAACATACATCGTACAGTAGCTGATAAAAAATGGGTACAAGAGTATAAAGTTGAGCTTAAAAAAGGAATGACCATTTTAGAAGCATTGAATGAAATAAAAGCTATGCAAGATCCGACATTATCGTTTACCGCTTCATGTCGTTCTAGTATCTGTGGCGCTTGTGCAGTTAGAGTCAATGGTAATGCAGAACTTGCCTGTGAAGTCTTAGTTGAAGATCTAGTAAAAAGATATAAATCGGAAACACTTACGGTTGAACCTTTAGGGAACTTTAAAGTTCTTCGTGATTTAATCGTAGACTGGGATCCTAAATTTGATCGAATGAAAAAAATCAAACCATCCCTTCACCCGAAAAAAGAATTTAGCCCAGAAAAAGGTTGTAAACAATCTATTGCTGATTTCAAAAAATATGATGAATATGCAGGCTGTATCTTATGTGGGGCTTGTGTGTCTGAATGCAATAAGAGTACAGTTGATGAAAAAGATTTCTTAGATCCATTTACTTTTGTAAAAGCTGCAAAACTTGTATTAGATTCACGGAGTAGAGATCCTAAAGAGCATTTGCAAGCTGTAATTGATGCAGGTTTGTGGAAATGTATGAAATGTCAAGAATGTACGGCAAACTGTCCAAAAGGACTTAAGCCAGCAGAAGCAATTGAAAAATTACACGAAGCAACTTTCAAACTTGGCTTAACAAGTAGCGTTGGAGCAAACCACGCGAAAGCGCTTTATGATGATATTTATAATACTGGTCGTTTAGATGAGTCTAAACTTTCTATTCAATCTGAAGGGTTAGTAGCAGCGGCACTTCGGGCTCCTTTTGCAATGCGATTGATGAAAACTGGAAAATTAGATCCATTTGAAAAAGTTCCAGTGAATCCAGAAATCAATAAAATACGTGATATTCTTAAAAATGCGAAGGAGGCAGAATGATGAAGTATGCATTATTTCCGGGCTGTGTATTAGAAGGTGCAGCTAAAGAAGCTTATATGGCAACTAAAAAGGTAGCAGTTGCTCTTGGTATAGAATTAGTTGAAATTCCTAATTGGACATGCTGTGGTGCTTCTCATGCACAAGGGGTAGATGAATTAGCGTTAATTGCTATCAATGCTCGTAATATGGCGATTGCAGAAGGTATGGGACTGCCAATTATGACGGTATGCAATACCTGTACACTAGAGCTACGTCAAGCTAAAGCGAAATTAGATAGTGATAAAAATTTAAAAGCAAAAGTGAATGAAATTTTAGCAAAGTCAGGCTATGAATATAAAGGAACGTCAGAAATAACCCATTTATTATGGGTACTTGCTTCTAATCCAAATGTGTTTGAAGGAAAAATTACAAAACCATTAAAAGGGGTAAAAGTAGCTGGGTATTATGGTTGTCACTTACTTCGTCCACCTAAAGTTATGAACTATGAAGATGGTAAAAATCCAGAATCGCTAGAGAAAATTATCAGTATTTTAGGTGCAACACCAGTAGAGTTTGATTTCAAATTAAAATGCTGTGGTTTCCATGCATTTTTTACAGCAGAAAGAGATGTTATGACAGTGACTGGTGAAGCTGTTGATAGTGCAGCAAAAGCAGGCGCTGATATGATGGTTACGCCATGTCCACTTTGTCAAATGCAGCTTGATATGTATCAACCTGAAGGTAGAGCCGCAGTAAAATCAAAAGTAGAAATTCCAGTACTTCATTTACCACAATTAATTGGTCTTGCAATGGGCATGAGTAAAGAGGATATGGGAATTAATCGCCATATTTCAGCGGTAGAAAAGATCAAATAATAATCTTTTTTTTGAGGACGAGTATTTGCTCGTCCTCAAACTTTAAATGAGTCATGAAAATGTCAATACATTGAACTAAATTTCTAACGCATTTTTCAAATGTATGAAAATGAGTTGCTTGGCAAATATTAAGAAAATAAACAAAGTTAAATCAGTGGATATTAATTGCTAAATAGTTTATTATAGTGTAGAATATTAAGAGATTTAGCTTGTAGGTGATAAATTTGTCGAAAAACTCTATGTTTAATATTGTGGAAAAAGATTTAGAAGATTTAGAAGAAGAAATGCTTTCTGTCATATATTCACCAATAGAATTAATTACGAATATAGGAACTCATTTGGTAGAGGCGGGCGGAAAGAGATTACGTCCAGCTCTTTATTTTTTGGCTGCGCGTTGTAAGGAAATGGAAGGCAAGAATGCCATGCCGCTTGCAGTGGCGATTGAAATGATTCATATGGCGACGTTGGTGCATGATGATGTGATTGATAGTGCGGCGACAAGGCGGGGAATCGCAACAGCCAATGCAAAGTGGGGCAATCAATTATCCATATTGAGTGGTGATTACTTATTTGCCAAAGCATTTTCCTTAGTCGCAAAAAATGGTTATAGTGGCCAGGTTATGGTTATTCTATCTGATATCATTTGTGATTTAAGTGAAGGCGAAATTATTCAAAATAAGGAAACATTTAAAGCCTCAGAAGATAAGGCAGAATACTATGATCGTATTGCTAAAAAAACTGCCAATTTCATTGCGGCGAGTTGTCAACTTGGCGGACTTGTTACAGGGTTGAATGAAGAAGAAGTAGAGGCTTTGCGTGAATATGGGTATGCCATTGGTATGGCATTTCAAATTACGGACGACATCCTTGATTTAACTGCGACTTCTGCACAAATTGGTAAGCCAGCTGGCAATGATATTTTACAAGGAATTGTGACATTACCAGTGATTCATGCGCTTAGTGTAAGTCCTGATGCCGAAGAGCTACGAACAATTGTTATGACTCGTGACATGGACGAACAGATGTTGAAACGTGGTCTTGAAATCGTTCATGCAACGGATGCGATAGAATATTCTTATGCTAAAGTGCAAGAATACTTAGATAAAGCACGTAATGTATTGCCAAACTCTATTCCAGAAGAAATTAGAGAAACCTATGTAACTATAGCAGAGTTTATTGCGATGAGAGAATTTTAGTTGTTCTATTAAAATTTTTATGAATTTATAGAATGGAGGTAGTTCATTATGCATGGTATTGGTATACCGGAAATACTTGTTATTTTAGTTATTGGATTAGTTTTCTTTGGACCGGGTAAGTTGCCTGAGTTTGGCAAATCGCTTGGTAATAGTATCAATGAATTTAAAAAGGCTCTTTATGGACAGCCGAAGAGCAGTGAGCCAACAAAAGAGGAATCTAATAAAACAGAAACAAAATAATTGAGATTTATTCTTTGTAAAAATTGTCTTTGTTTATTACAAGGACAATTTTTTATTATATATATTTATGTTTCGTTGTGTTTTTATTAGTGAAATTGTATAATAGAATTGAATGTAGAAAAATGGAGGTTTTTATTATGTTTGGTATTGGTATGCCTGAATTAATCTTGATTTTAATTATTGGATTGGTGGTATTTGGCCCAGGAAAATTACCAGAAGTGGGAAGAGCAGTAGGAAAAAGTTTAAATGAATTTAAAAAAGCTACTTCAGGAATTATGGGTAATGATGAACCAACCAATGTTACAAAAGCAGAAACGAAGAGTGAACCTGTAAAAAATGAAACTGTAAAAAGCGAACCTACTAAGCCAGAAGTAAAGTGAGGTTTGATTGATGTCAGAAGAGACAACTGAGACGACTTATGAAGAGTATGTGGAGGATCGCACGCCAAAGCAGATCGAGGAGCAGCAACAGGGCAATATGTCATTGCTTAGGCATTTGGATGAATTAAGGACTAGGTTAATTAGTTCATTTATTGCGATTGGTATTTGTAGTGCTATTTCTTATTTTTTTGTAGAGGACATCGTACATTTCATTACTGCACCGGCAGGTAAATTATATTATATGCAACCAGCAGAAGCCTTTTTCACTTTTTTAAAAGTGTCATTATTTTCTGGATTTTTAATTAGTTTACCAGTAATTTTGTACAATGTATGGGTTTTCTTTTTACCCGCACTTACGCCAAAGGAGAAAGCTACAATTGGAATATTAGTACCGGCATCGGTGCTTTTATTTTTTACAGGAATAGCATTTTCTTATTATTTTGTTTTACCGGCAGGTATTAAGTTTTTCTTAGGCTTTGCCAGTGCTGATTTGCAGCCGTTGCTTTCCATTGGAAAGTATCTGGATTTTGTAGTCGCATTTTTACTGCCGTTTGGTTTTATTTTTGAGTTACCATTGGTCATTATGGTTTTAGCAAAAATTGGTTTGGTTTCATCAACTTTTTTGCGGAAACAAAGAAGGATGCTTATTTTTTTATCCTTTGTCATTGGAGCAGTGATATCGCCAACACCAGATATGTTTTCGCAAACGATGATTGCAGTGCCAATTATCTTGCTATATGAAATTAGTATTATTATTGTTAGATTTATTTTGAAAAAGTAATTGAGAGGGGCGCTTGAGGCGTGGCTTTTAAGGATCTAAGAGAATTTATTGAAGAATTAGATAACCGTGGTTTATTGAAGCGTATTGCAACACCAGTTGATTGCGAATTAGAAATCACGGAAATTACGGATCGCGTTTCAAAAATGGAAGGCGATAAAAATGTTGCATTGTTATTTGAAAATGTAAAAGGCTATGATATGCCTGTTCTTATGAATGCATTTGGTAGTATGGAACGTATGGCAATTGCCTTTGGTGTAGAAAAAGTCGATGATGTTGCCGATGAAATAAGAGAAATTTTAAAATTGCCTTATATTTCTTTGAAAAATAAATTAGACTTATTGAGTATCATTCCAACAGCAAAACGTGCTATTAATTTTCCTAAGTATGTAAAAAATGGTCCTTGTAAAGAAGTCATCATCAAAGATCAACCTTCGTTGGACAAGTTTCCAATTCTAAAATGTTGGCCGGATGATGGTGGTAAGTTTATTACACTGCCATTGGTGTTTACGAAAAATCCAAAAACTGGTAAACGTAATGTGGGAATGTATCGCCTGCAAAAATATGATGATAAAACAACTGGTATGCACTGGCATATACATAAAAATGGTGCTGAAAACTTCCGCGAGCACAAAGAATTGGGGAAAGATCGTATTGAAGTTGCCGTTGCTATTGGTACTGATCCAGTGTTAACGTATGCAGCTACTGCGCCACTACCACGCGATATTGATGAAATGGTATTCGCAGGGATGCTTCGTAAGAAGTCAGTAGAAATGATCAAATGTGAAACCGTAGATGTTGAAGTGCCAGCACATAGTGAGATTGTCTTAGAAGGTTATGTAATGTTGGATGAATTGAGACGGGAAGGTCCGTTTGGCGATCATACGGGCTATTATTCTCTAGCGGATAACTATCCAGTATTTCATATTACTTGCATTACGCATCGCAAAAATCCAATCTATTTATCAACGATTGTTGGTAAACCACCAATGGAGGATTGTTATATTGCGAAAGCAACAGAACGTATTTTCTTGCCGTTTTTACAAATGCAGATGCCTGAAATTATCGATATAAATTTACCACTTGAAGGTGTATTTCATAACTGTGCGATGATTTCTATTAAAAAATCTTTCCCTCAACATGCAAAAAAAATAATGCATGCAGTCTGGGGCATGGGACAAATGATGTTTACGAAAATGATTATCATCGTAGATGAACACGTTGATGTACAAGATACAAAAGAGGTTTGGTGGCGTGTATTCAATAACATTGATGCAAGACGTGATATCGTCATGGTTGACGGACCGCTTGATGTCCTTGATCATTCTTCACCAATGCCAAATTGGGGAACAAAAGTCGGGATTGATGCGACGAAAACTTGGCCGTCAGAAGGAAACAACCGTGAATGGCCAGATGAAATAACAATGACAGAAGATGTTAAAAAGATAGTTGATAATAAGTGGAAGGAACTTGGTCTTGAGTAAGCTATCAGCTCACGTGAATAACATGGCCTTGCATCATTCAGTTTTTGCATTACCGTTTGCTTATATGGGTGCATTTTTGGCAACTGATGGTATTCCTACTTGGTCAAATATTATTTGGATTACGATTGCCATGATCGGCGCACGTAGTGCGGCTATGGCATTAAATAATCTTATTGATTTAAAATATGATAAAATTCATCCGCGGTTTACAAAACGTCCGATGGTGACAGGGGAAGTAAAACGTTGGGAAGCAATTGCCTTAATTGTTGTTAGTTTTCTTGTCTTTACTATAGCGACTTTACATTTAGCACCAATTTGTGTAAAAGTTGCACCAATTGCAGTTTTTCCGTTTGTGATTTATCCCTATATGAAACGCTTTACCCCTTATTGTCATTTGGTACTTGGATTAGCATTAGCGATGGCACCAATTGGTGGCTGGGTTGCCGTAAAGGGCGAATTGTCTTTGCCGATTCTTTGTCTTGGCACTGCTGTTGCTGTTTGGATTGCAGGTTTTGATGTGATTTATGGTTGTCAAGATGTTGAGTTTGATAAAGAGCATGGCCTAAATTCTATGGCAACTCGTTTTACGGTAGCAGGGGCACTGAAAATAGCCAAGCTAATGCATTTAATTAGCATTATTTGCTTTATCACTGTTGGTGTGCTTTTAAAGTTAGCCTCAATTTATTATATTGGGGTTCTGATTGCGATGATTACCCTTGTTTATCAACATTCGATTGTTAGTGCAAATGATCTATCAAGAGTAACACAAGTATATTTTATGCGTAATGGTGTTGTTGGTATTTCCGTATTTCTATTTACATTTGCAAGCCTTGTTTTGTAGTGCTACAGAAATATGTTGATAGCATAGAACAATAAATGATGAGTGAGGTTAACTATGACAGCTAGAATATTGGAAGGCAAAGTGTTTGCCAATCAAATAAAAGAAACTGTAAAAAATGATATTGTAGCATTAAAAGAAGAATTTGGTGTGACACCTGGATTGGCTGTCATTATCGTTGGTGAAAATCCAGCATCAAGAGTTTATGTTGCAAATAAGCATCGTTCTTGTGGTGATGTTGGGATGTATTCTGAAGTGATAGAAATGCCAGCGGATAGCACCAAAGAACAATTGTTAAATAAAATTGCCGAGCTTAACCAAGCTGAAAACATTCATGGCATCTTAGTTCAATTGCCGCTTCCCAAGCATATGAGTGCCGATGAAGCAGAAATTTTGAATTTTATTGATCCTGACAAAGATGTTGATGGTTTTCATCCGGTGAATGTTGGTAAGTTATCCATCGGTCAAGAACATCTTGTGCCGTGTACTCCACTTGGCTGTATTAAAATGTTGGAGCTTGCTGGTATCGATATTGCAGGTAAACATGCCGTCATCATCGGTCGGAGTAATATCGTTGGCAAACCAATGTTTAATTTACTATTATCGCGTAATGCTACGGTTACCGTATGTCATTCTTGGACGAAAGATTTAGCAAGTGTTACAAAAGAAGCGGATCTTTTAGTGGTAGCAATTGGCAAACCAAATTTTGTAACTGCTGAAATGATAAAACCAGGTGCAGTTGTTATTGATGTAGGGATTAATCGTATTGCTCCTAAAAAATTAGTGGGTGATGTTGATTTTGAACAGGTAAAAGAAGTAGCAGGTGCGATTACGCCAGTTCCTGGTGGTGTAGGTTTGCTTACAATTGCAATGCTGATGCATAATACGGTAAAAGCTGCGCGCATCCAATTAAAGAAATAATGATTTAGTTCACTCGTTGATAAATAAGCTTTATATTTAGGAGGTCCATGATGAAAAGTGATGTTGAAATAGCGCAAGAGGCAGTGATTCAACCAATCATTGATATCGCCAAACAATTAGATATTCCCGAAGAAGAACTAGAATTATATGGTCGTTTTAAGACTAAAGTTTCTTTGTCTACATGGGATCGTATCAAAGAAAATGAAAATGGTAAATTAATTTTAGTGAGTGCTATTAATCCAACTGCTGCAGGAGAAGGTAAAACTACTACTAGTGTGGGACTAAGTGATGCTCTTCGCAAAATTGGCAAGAAATCTATTGTTACGCTTCGTGAACCATCGCTTGGACCATGTTTCGGAATGAAAGGTGGCGCAGCTGGCGGTGGTTATGCGCAAGTTGTGCCAATGGAGGATATCAATCTTCATTTTACTGGTGATTTTCATGCGATTACTTCCGCGCATAATTTACTTGCAGCGGTAATCGATAATCACATGCAACAAGGGAATGAACTACAGATTGATAATCGCCGAGTTACATGGCGGCGTGTTGTCGATTTAAATGATCGTGCATTACGTAATATTGTTTGTGGTATGGGTGGCAAGGCACATGGTATTCCACGGGAAACTGGTTTTGATATTACTGTAGCCTCAGAAATGATGGCCATCCTTTGCTTAGCAAAAGATTTAGATGATATGAAAGAACGTATTGGTAAAATCATTGTTGCCTATACCTATGGCGGTAGACCAATTAGAGCAAAAGAATTAAATGTAACTGGTGCACTCACGTTGTTATTTAAAGATGCGATTAAGCCAAATTTAGTACAAACATTAGAAGGTACGCCTGCCTTTGTTCATGGTGGCCCATTTGCCAATATTGCGCATGGTTGTAATAGTATTATGGCTACGAAATTTGCGCTTAAATTAGCCGATGTTGTCGTTACGGAAGCCGGATTTGGGGCTGATCTTGGGGCTGAAAAGTTTCTAGATATCAAATGTCGTTTTGCTGGGATCAAGCCGGATGCGGTTGTTCTCGTAGCAACTGTACGCGCTTTAAAAATGCATGGTGGTATGGCAAAATCAGAACTTGCTACTGTTGATATGGCAGCACTAGAAGCTGGACTCACAAATTTAACAAAGCATATTGAAAATATGAAAAAATTTGGTTTGCCAACAGTTGTTGCCATTAATGCATTTCCTACAGATACTGAAGATGAATTGAAATTTGTAGAAGCAAAATGTAATGAAATGGGTGCAGAAGTTGCAATTTCTGAAGTATGGGCAAAAGGTGGCTTAGGCGGCGTAGACCTTGCGAAAAAAGTAATGGCGGCTACGGAAAAGCCAAGTAGTTTTCAATATTTATATGATGTAGAGGCAACGATTGAGGAAAAAATTGAAATCATTGCCCGAGAAATATATGGTGCTGACGGTGTAAACTATACGGCAGCAGCTAAGAAAACGATCAAAGAATTGACGGAGCTTGGACTTACGAATACACCGATTTGTATGGCGAAAACACAATATTCGTTTACAGATGACCAAACAAAACTTGGTCGTCCAACCGACTTTAAAATTACAGTTCGTGAAATTAAGATTGCCGCTGGTGCAGGTTTTATTGTTGCAATGACTGGTAATATTTTAACAATGCCGGGATTACCAAAAGTTCCAGCAGCGGAAAAAATGGATATTACAAATGATGGGAAAATTACTGGCTTATTCTAAAAGAAAGCTTTTACTTTCATAGGGAGGTTGAATATGGTTAGAATTTCTGTTGAATTAGTACCGCGTGATGAAGCAGCAATCAATGAAGAATTACAAGTATTAAAGGATAACTTTGATTGTATTGATGTCATCAACGTGCCGGAATTATTAAGATATGATGTTCGTAGTTGGGAAGGCGCAAAAATTGCGAAAAATTTCTATGAAAATACAATGCCTCATATTAGAGCCATTGATATTAATTTAGATAAACCATTACCAATGGCAAAATTTTTAGTGGAAAATAGCATCAATGAAGTTCTTGTGATCGCTGGTGATCCACCACAAGATATGACGCGAAAAATATATCCTACAGTAAGTACGGATGTCATTCGCAAATTCCGTGATGAATTGCCACATATTAAAGTTTATGCCGGGATTGATCAATATCGCAGCAGCATGCGCCAAGAAGAATATAATATCAGACGCAAAGTTCAAGCTGGTGCCGCTGGATTTTTCACACAGCCATTTTTTGATTTGCGGTATATGGAAATGTATGCGGAGATGCTTGAAGGTAGGGAAGTTTATTGGGGAGTATCACCAGTGATGTCGGAACGCTCTGTAAACTACTGGGAAACTAAGAACAATGTAATTTTCCCACGCAATTTTAAACCGACGTTAGAGTGGAATATTGATTTTGCGAGAAAAACAATGAATTTTGTTAAAAATAATGATGCAAATATTTACCTTATGCCGATAAAAACTAATTTATTGCCATATTTAACAGGGGCCTTTCATAAATAAAGAAAGTAAAAGCGTAGTTTGGATGATTGATTCCGACTGCGCTTTTATTTTTTTTAGTGCATAGTTTTCTTTATAAATGGAAGATAATTTAATAAAAAATAATTATCATAATGTGAAATTTAGTACATTCTATGATATAATATATTTGGTAAAACATTGAAGGTGTTTTAGAGATATTTCTTTAGGAGCGTGAACAAATGTATAAAATTCTTACAAAAAAAGAATTGTCGCAAGGGGTATTGCTTTTTGAATTAGAAGCACCTCGTATTGCGAAAAAAGCTGAGCCAGGTCAGTTTGTTATTGTGCGCACGGATGAAGAAGGAGAAAGAGTACCGCTCACTATCGCTGATTTCGATCGCGCAAAAGGTACGATTACAATTATATTCCAAGAAGTTGGTGCATCAACAAAACAGCTTGGTAGTTTTTGCGAAGGTGATAGTATCTTAGATTTAGTTGGACCATTAGGCAAAAAAACGCACATTGAAAAAATGGGTAATGTGATTTGTATTGGTGGCGGTATTGGTGTAGCGCCGATTTATCCGATTGCTCGTGGGATGAAGCAAGCGGGTAATCATGTGATTTCCATTATGGGTGCGAGAAATAAAGATATTTTGATTCTAGAAGAAGAAATGAATGCTGTGAATGATGAAGTATATATCACGACAGATGACGGGTCTAAAGGGCATAAAGGGTTTGTAACCGATCAATTGAAAATGTTAATTGACTCTGGAATGGAAATAAGTACAGTTATTGCGATTGGCCCTGTTGTTATGATGCGTAGTGTTGCTGAAACGACACGTCCATATGGGATAAAAACCCTTGTTAGTTTAAATCCAATCATGGTGGATGGCACTGGTATGTGTGGTGGCTGTCGGGTACAAGTTGGTGATGAGAGTAAATTTGCTTGTGTGGATGGTCCTGAATTTGATGCTCATCAAGTAGATTTTGCTGGGCTGATGTCCCGGCAACGTATGTATAAAACGCAAGAGGCGGCGCATGAATGTCATTGTGCCAATCAAGCAAAAAAACAAGGAGGCGACTGTCAATGTCACTCTCATTAACAAAACATGCAATGCCAGAACAGGAACCAAAAGTTCGGGCAAGAAATTTTGATGAGGTTACTCTAGGCTATAGTAAAGAAACTGCAATGGCAGAGGCAGAGCGCTGTCTGAATTGCAAAAAACCATTGTGCCGCCAAGGGTGTCCAGTAGAAATAGATATACCAGCCTTTATTAGTCATGTCAAAGAGGGCAAGTTTGAAGAGGCATTAACAGAAATAAAAAGTGTGAATAGCTTACCGGCAGTATGCGGACGTGTTTGCCCGCAAGAAGAACAATGTGAAAAACATTGTATTTTGGCAAAACGTGGTGAATCAGTGGCGATTGGTCGTTTAGAACGATTTGTTGCGGATTATTCTATGGGACAAGGGGAAACGATTCAACCGATTGAATACGCTCCTGATGCCCAGAAAGTAGCGATTATTGGGTCTGGCCCTGCTGGTCTTGCAGCAGCTGGTGATTTGGCGAAATTTGGCTATCAAGTTACGATTTTTGAAGCACTTCATACAGCTGGTGGCGTTTTATCTTATGGTATTCCTGAATTTAGACTTCCTAAAGATAAAATTGTAAAAACTGAAATTGATAATTTGTGTAAAATTGGTGTGAAAATCGAAGTCAATTCAGTTGTTGGTAAATTGGTTACCATAGATGAATTGATGGAAGAAGAAGGTTTCGATTCTGTATTTATTGCTACTGGTGCAGGCTTGCCTCATTTCATGAGGATTCCTGGCGAAAACTTAAATGGCGTTTATGCAGCAAATGAATTTTTAACGCGTTGTAATTTAATGAAAGCGTATAAATTCCCTAATCATGCAACACCACTTCATGTTGGTAAAAATGTTGCTGTCGTTGGCGGTGGCAATGTAGCAATGGATGCAGCGCGTACAGCACTTCGTTTAGGTGCAGAGCATGTATATATTGTGTATCGTCGTAGTGAAGCGGAACTACCAGCTCGTTTAGAAGAAGTACATCATGCAAAAGATGAAGGCATTGATTTTAAGTTGTTAAATAATCCAGTCGCTGTTGTTGGCGACGAACAAGGTTGGGTTAAGGGACTAAAATGTATTCAAATGGAACTTGGTGAACCTGATGCGTCTGGTCGTCGTCGTCCAGTAGCAATTGAAGGCTCAGAATTTGAACTTGCGGTGGATACGGTTGTCATTGCGATTGGTCAGGGTCCAAATCCATTAGTGCAATCAACCACGCCTGGTCTTGAGACCAACAAACACGGCAATATTATTGCCGATGAGGAAACTGGTGCAACGAGTAAACCAGGTGTATTCGCTGGTGGTGATATTGTAACAGGCGCTGCAACCGTTATTCTTGCAATGGGAGCAGGTAAAAAAGCTGCAGTTGCGATTGATCAATATTTAAAAGAAAAACGTGCGTAATTGGTTGAATAGAAATTTGGAGGCTATTGCAGAAGAAAAATGTAATAGCCTCTTTTCTATGATTTTATATAGATTATAAAATTTTATTGCGACACTATCGCGTATGCGTTACAATAATTTAGGTATAAATGATGTAAGTGATATAGAAAGGTAATACAGCTATGAATTTTGTTGCAATAGATTTTGAAACGGCAAACAGTAAACGAAATAGTGCTTGTAGTGTTGCTGTTGTTGAAGTGAAAGATGGAAAAATATTTGACTCTTATTATGCCTTGATCAAGCCACCGCGCATGGAGTTTAATTATACGAATATTCAAATCCATGGGATTACGCCAAATGATGTCCGTGATAAGCCAACCTTTGCGGCGATTTGGCGGGACTTAAAGCCTTGTTTGGATAATAAAATAGTTATTGCGCATAATGCGAGTTTTGATATGAGTGTGTTAAAAGGTTGTATCAATGAGTATCAGCTAGAACCACCGAAGTTCCAACATTTTTGTACGGTAAGTATAGCGAGAAAGGTTTGGCCGCAGCTCGAAGACCATAAACTAGGCACGCTTGGTCAGTACTTTAACATTGATTTTAACCATCACAATGCATTGGATGATGCAAGGACTTGTGCAGCGATTGCGTTGTTGGCGGGAAAAGAATTGAAGGTAACTAATTTTACACAACTAGCACATAAAATTGAATTACCTATTAAAATTTTCAAGCTATAAGTGAGGGATTGAAATGATTTTAGTTAGTGCGTGTTTAGTAGGCCATAAGGTAAGGTATAACGGAGGCGCAGATGCGCATGAACTTTTGATGAAATATAATCAAAAGGGAAATTTTATTGCCATTTGCCCAGAGTGTTTGGGAAAACTCCCAATTCCGCGTCCACCTGCGGAAATTATCAATGGAAGTGGCCAAGAGGTTTTGGCTGGAACTGCAAAAATAATGAGCAAGCTTGCCGATGATGTGACCATGAACTTTGTTACTGGGGCGGAAACATTGTTGACAATCGCTGTGCAATATGGTGTTAAAGCTGCTATTTTAAAAGAGCGCAGCCCCTCTTGTGGTGTTCACCAAATCTATGATGGTACTTTTAGTGGTACGAAAATAGTAGGGCAAGGCGTAGCAGCAGCGCTACTTAGTCAGCGTGGAATCAAGCTGTATTCAGAAGAAGACATTACCGAACAAATGCTAAAAGACCTCGGTGCAGCTGAAACGAACGAAGGATAGACAAAAGTATTTGACATCATAGAACCCTTATGATACTATATAAAAGTCGATTGACGGTAACGTTGTCACATGCGGGTGTGGCGGAATTGGCAGACGCACCAGACTTAGGATCTGGCGGGTAACCGTGGGGGTTCAAGTCCCTTCACCCGCACCATTTGAAATTTATGACCTCTGTGAGAAATCACAGAGGTTTTTGTATATTATCAGATCGTTACCAAAAGGAGGTTTACGAATGAGTGAGGCTAAAAATAGTTCAAACACTAGAAAAAAGATACAACAACAAATATCCTTATTAAGGCAGCAATTGAATCATGACAATAATGATTTAGAATTTGAAACGCATTTGCATATGATTAGAGATCTTGAAAGTTTGTTAAAAACAAAATCATAAACTAAGGATTCTTGCTTTGATGGAACTGCTATGCAGCTCATTTTTAAGACCACTATTGACAAGTAGGTATAAAAAGCTGTATATTATTTCATATATTTAAAAACGATGAAGAGAAGAGTACGTTAATATTTTGACTGTTTAGAGAGGAAGCCCTTGGCTGAAAGGTTTCTCAGTAAATATAACGGAAGGTAGCCTCGGAGTTATTATGCTGAACGCTAAAGTAGGCATAATCGCAAGCGCAGCGTTATTGCGGTCGAGTTTTGCAAATACTTGTGATTTGTAAAAGAAGTTAAGGTGGTACCACGAAAGTTAGCTCTTTCGTCCTTTTTAGGACGGGGGAGTTTTTTTATTTTTGATTTAAATTTGGAGGCTTGGGTGTAAATGGAAGAAAAAAATATTCCGACTGTGTATGATCCACAGTCATTTGAAAAGAAATGGTATGCTTTTTGGGAAGAAAATAAGTTGTTTCATGCGGAAGTAGAAGAAGACAAACAACCGTTCAGTATCGTTATACCACCACCGAATGTAACTGGTCAATTACACATGGGGCATGCGCTTGATAACACGCTGCAAGATATTCAAATTCGTTGGCGTAGAATGCAAGGCTACAATACATTATGGATGCCAGGTTCTGACCATGCTGGTATTGCAACGCAGATTAAAGTTGAAGAAATGCTAGCAAAAGAACAAGGTATATCTCGTTACGACTTGGGACGCGAGAAATTCATTGAAAAAGTTTGGGAATGGAAACATCAATACGGTAGTAAAATTACGAAGCAATTGAGAAGTTTGGGTGCTTCTTGTGATTGGGAGCGGGAACGTTTTACTATGGACGAAGGCTGCTCAAAAGCGGTTCGTGAAGTTTTTGTTAGCCTTTATGAAAAAGATTTAATTTATCAAGGGTATCGCATTACAAACTGGTGTCCTCGTTGTAACACAGCGCTAAGTGATATCGAAGTAGAGCATGAAGACAGTGAAGGGCATTTATATCACCTTCGTTATCAAATAGAAGGAACAGATAAATATGTTGAAATTGCGACAACGCGTCCGGAAACTATGCTGGGTGATAGTGGGGTTGCAGTACATCCGACAGATGAGCGTTATACGAATTTAATCGGTAAAAACTTAATTTTACCAATTTTGAATAGAAAAATTCCAATCTTTGCTGATGAATATGTTGATCCTAGCTTTGGTACCGGGGCTGTAAAAGTAACACCAGCGCATGATCCAAATGACTTTGAAATGGGTCAACGTCATAATTTAGAACAAATCATCGTATTAAATAATAATGCCACCATGGCAGATAATACTGGTAAATATAAAGGTATGGATCGCTATGAATGTCGTAAACAAATTATTGCGGACTTAAAAGAGTTGGGCAATTTAGTGAAAATTGTTGACCATGCACATGCCGTTGGTCATTGCCAACGTTGCCATACTACAGTGGAGCCAATGGTGTCAAAACAATGGTTCGTGAAAATGGAATCACTGGCAGCGCCAGCAATGGATGCTGTTACTTCGGGGGAAATTAAATTTGTTCCAGAACGTTTTACTAAAATTTATATCAATTGGCTAGAAAACATTCGTGATTGGTGTATTTCTCGTCAAATTTGGTGGGGGCATCGCATCCCAGCTTGGTACTGTGATGAATGTGGTGAAACCGTGGTATCACGTGATGATTTGCATAGTTGCCCAAAATGTGGAAAAACTATGCATCAAGATGAAGATGTTCTTGATACTTGGTTTAGTTCAGGTTTATGGCCGTTTTCAACGATGGGGTGGCCGGAAGAAACAGCAGAATTAAAACAATTCTATCCGACAAGTGTGCTTGTAACCGGATATGATATTATTTTCTTCTGGGTAGCTAGAATGATTATGATGGGCTTAGAATTTGGCAAAGAGATTCCGTTTAAACATGTCTTTATTCATGGACTTGTTCGCGATTCCCAGGGGCGTAAAATGAGTAAATCACTCGGTAATGGCATCGATCCATTAGAAGTAATCGAGAAATATGGTGCAGATACACTTCGCTTCATGCTAATCACTGGAAATACTCCGGGAAACGATATGCGATTTTATTGGGAGCGTGTAGAAGCTACGCGTAATTTTGCCAATAAATTATGGAATGCTTCACGGTTTGTATTGATGAATTTAGAAGGCTTTGATAAAAATTTTAAACCAAGCCAAGCAGAGTATACATTAGCTGATCAGTGGATTCTTAGTCGTTACGCTAAAACAGTAACAGAAGTAACGAATAATTTAGAAAAATTTGAACTTGGTGAAGCTGGCCGCGCTCTTTACGATTTCATCTGGAATGAATTCTGTGACTGGTATATCGAAATGGCAAAAGCTCGGCTATATAATAAAGAAGCGGTCAAAGAACGGCAAATAGCACAATATGTACTTTGCTATGTACTTGAACATACGTTAAAGTTATTACATCCATTTATGCCTTACATTACAGAAGAAATTTGGCAACATATTCCCCATGAAGGTCAGAGTATTATGGTGGCTGCTTGGCCGACAAATGAAACTGGTAAAATAGATGTAAAAGCGGAACAAGATATGACGACGATTATGGAAATCATCAAAGCGATTCGTAATATGCGCGCGGAAGTCAATGTTGCACCTGGTAAGAAAAGTGAAGTGATCCTTCAATTTGCTTCCAAGGAACTTCAAGAAGTTTTGCAAGTGAATGCTGGTTATTTAAAAGTATTAGCAGCTGCGGATCCAATTACTGTTCTTGAGGCAGCTGAGGGTAAACCTGAAAATGCGATGGCAGCTGTAGTTAATGGCGTGGAAATTTACTTGCCATTAAAAGGCTTGATCGATGTAGAAAAAGAAACAGCACGTCTCAATAAAGAACTGGCTACATTGGATAAAGAATTACAACGTGTTAGTGGAAAATTGGCGAATGTTGGCTTTGTTGCCAAGGTACCTGCTGATGTGATTGAAAAAGAAAAAGAAAAACAAAAAGGCTTTGAAGAAAAGCGTACTGCGATTAATGAACGACTAGCATATTTGGCTAGTTTATAAAAGGAATTGATAAAATGACTTATCAAGAATCATTAACGTATCTAGATGGATTGAACCAATTTGGGATCAAGCTTGGCTTGGTACGTATTACCCATTTGCTGAAGTTGATGGACAATCCGCAACATAAGTATAAAACTATTCATGTGACTGGTACAAATGGAAAAGGATCTACGACCATTATGCTTGCAGCGATTCTAAATAATGCCAAGATTAAAACGGGGATGTACACATCCCCGCATCTTGAATCTTATACGGAACGTATGCAGGTCAATGGGAAAAATATCACCGAACAAGATTTTGCCGATAGCATTGCATATGTAAGTATGTTTGTAGAGCAAATGATTGAGGAAGGCGAAGAAAATCCAACCCAGTTTGAAGTCATTACGGCTGCTGCATTTTACTATTTTGCTAAAGTGGAAGTGGAATATGCAGTGATTGAAGTTGGTTTGGGTGGCTTGTTAGACTCGACGAATGTGATTATACCGGAAGTTTCGGTGATTACGAATGTAACATTTGAACATGCCGACCGTTGTGGGGGAACACTTGCTGGTATTGCTGAGCATAAAGCAGGGATTATTAAAGATGGAGTTCCCGTGATTACTGCAGCCAAAGATGAAGCCTTAACGATTATTAAAAAAGTTGCTGAACAAAAAAGTGCGGATGTTTTTGTTGCTGGTGAAGATTTTGAAAGTATGTTCAAAAATATGGAAGGTCATAAGCAAAACATCACATTTTCGGCCGATGTGATGGGGGTAGCAATGATCTATGTGCTTAATCTATTAGGTAAGCATCAAGTTGAAAATAGTTCTGTTGCCATTATGACAGCGCTTGTTCTCGCCAATAGTGAAAAACGCATTACAAGTGAGGCAATTCATAATGCGTTACTTACCGTTTGTTGGCCGGGACGTTTTGAAATGGTTTATGAGGAAGAGCGGTTAATCGTACTTGATGGTGCACATAATCTTGCTGGTGCTACTGTTTTACGAACGAATTTAGATCAATATTTTGCTGGTAAGGAGCTTGTGTTTTTACTGGGAATATTAAAAGATAAGGATATCGAGGGGATATTAAATTCGCTCGTGAGACCAGAAAATGTAGTAGTTGTAACAGAGCCAGATTCACAGAGAGCCGCAGACCCTACGTTTATTGCCAATAAAGTAATTGCAAAGCAAGTAGAAGTGGCTCAGTCTATTGAAAGTGGTCTGA
>JARBTT010000117.1 GCA_029240055.1 Anaerosinus sp. | reverse complement strand
ATTATTATGTGGCAGTTCCGTTGAAATATCATTAATATCTGCACTCAGAATGGTAATTATGTCTTTTTCAGTTATGTTGATGCTTGCAACAACCAAAACCCAGCAAATTACAGCTGCTTTAGTAAAGCAATGTTATATGCCTTATAGTTATGCATTTATGGTTACAGCAGTACTTCGCTTTGTTCCAGATATTTTAGCTGAAAGTCAAGCTATCCGAGAAGCACAATCTTGTCGCGGCTATAGGGAGTCAACCAATCCATTTAAAAGGTTGATGGAGTACATGATTATTATCAAACCAATGGTATTTCGTGCAATTGAACGAAGTGAACATATGGCGATTAGTTTAGAAATGCGTGGGTTTTCTAGAACTAACAAAAGAACTTTTATGGCGGAGACAAAGTTACAAGGTATAGATTATAGTGTCTTAATTGTTGCTACTTTAAGTAGTGCCATGTTAGTAAGCCTTTTTTAAAATGGAAAGAGAAAAATAAAAATCAGCAGGAACAAAATAGTTGTTTCGTTCACAGCTGATTTTTATTTATACTAGCGATTCAGCTAATAATCCTGATTTTAATTTTTTATATTTTGCAGTATAATATGGACCATTTTGAGCCTCGCGGTGGTCGAAGCCATAAGCGCGTCGACTGATTGCGAGAATCGGTGGTGCTTGAATACGCTTAGCTATTGCCATGCCAGAATATAGATTCCACCAACGTTCAAGATCGGTTATAAATTCTTGAGTAGTAGGAAAATATTTTGCAACTAAACCAGGATCGCAACCAAGTTTATCCTCAAGAATACCAGCTTGATACCATTCTAAGATATCTTGCGGTGTTGCTCTATTCCAATGTTCCATAAAAGAGCGAAATAAATAATCGTGATAAGGGTATTTAATTGGGTCGCCGTTACCTTCATCGACTGCCTGATTGTGAGATAATTCAGCGCTTGGTACAATATCAATTGTCGCCTGCGGAATTATTTCTTGTTTGTAAATTTCCTTATTTAAATAGTCTGCAAGTTCGTAAACCTGGTATTTCCAAAGATCAGCAAGGGCAGCAAGAAAACCAGATTGATCACCATACAGTGTAGAATACCCCACGGTGGTTTCGCTTTTATTCGCATTGCAAGTAAAACCACCACCATAGGAAGCTGCTATACCTGCTAAAATACGGGCAGAGCGATCGCGCGCCTGAATGTTTTCAGCTGCAAAAGATGATACCGTAAGATTGCTTTGTTCACCAGTGATATAGCTCGTTATAGGTGTTTCTTGAATTTGTTTTATTGTATAGTCTACTACTTCTTGAATTGGTGCAATTATATAGTTACACTTTAAGTTTTTTGCTAGCTGATAAGATAAATCTTTTGTCGTTTTTGAATTATAAATACTAGGCATGTTGACTAATAAGATATTTTCTGGACCTAGTATTTTTGTATAAAGTGCTGCGGCAACTGCCGAATCTATACCACCGGATACACCGATGACCACTTTTTTCATGTGGATATTTCTTAAAAATTTCTTTACTCCATAATGGAGTGCATGATAGATACTGACAATATCGTTTTCTTCAGGTACTTTAATAGGGGGAGTAGCATTCTTTTCTAAGTCTATATCGACGATAACTAGTTTTTCTTTATACGGTTCACAATAAGCGATGACATCACCAGTTGTATTATATACGGTGCTAGAACCATCGAACGTATAAAGGGTTTTACCATTATTTTGAATACCAGTTGTATTTACATAGATAAGTGGGGTAGAGGTACTTTGCGCTTGTTTAGAAAAAACACGATTACGCTTATTGTTTTTGCCTAATGTATAAGGAGAACTAGATATATTAATGAATAAATCAATAGGATGACTATGATGGAGTACCTCAATGGGAGCAATTGAATAGTCATCACTCCAGCCGTCTTCACATAATAAACAGCCTATATTTAAAATTTGTTTTGATAAGTTTAGTTGAATTGGTTGTAACAAGCTTTCTATTGCAATGCTGGTCTCACGAGATAATTTTTGCAGACTATAAAAATGTCTAGTATCATCAAATTCACGATAATTGGGCTGCAGTGTTTTAATAACAAAGGGATAGGGAGACTTCGGATTACAAAGTAATTTTCCATTATGTGCGGTAAAGAAAGCATTATATTTTCTAACGCGACCGTCATTGTTGCGTTTATTCCAGTCCATTGCAACATTCCCAAATATAATGCAAAGATTTATTGATGCTTGAATAATTAATTCACCATGATATTCACAGTCCTCTAAAAAAGCACGTTGTTCCCACATATCACCGAGTAAATAACCTGGAATAGCCATTTCAGGAAAAACCACAATATCGGCGCGTTTTTCTTTTGCTTCTGCAATCATGGAAAGCATTTTTTCTGTATTTAAATCAGGGCGACCTGGTTGTACTTCAAATTGTCCTAAAGCTATTTTTATCAATTAAGGCACCTCTTTAATAAAATAAATTACTATTATATTGTACACTAATAATAGTATAAGTGGTATATCTTATATCATTTCCGCGAAAATAGATACAATACTAGCTAGAGAGTTGACAAAAAATATAGGATATTTTGAAATTGTATGATATAATAGTGCTCATATTATTTGTAATGCGTATTATGAATGGATAGATATACTTTACCAGAGGAGCTAAGCCGAATGAAAAAGACAAATGCGGCAAGAATTTTGGATAAAAATAAAATAAACTACAATTTAGGTGAATATGAGGTCGATATAGATGACCTTAGTGCACCAAATGTAGCTAAAAAAATTGGTATGCCATTAGAAAAGGTTTTTAAAACATTAGTTGTAAGAGGCGATAAAAATGGTGTACTAATGGCCTGTATCCCTGGAGGGGCGGAGCTTAATTTAAAAAACTTAGCCTCGATCAGTGGCAATAAAAAAGTAGAAATGGTACATTTAAAAGAAGTACAGGGGTTAACTGGCTATATTCGGGGCGGGGTTTCGCCACTAGGTTCGAAGAAATCATATCCGGTTTATATAGATAGTAGTGTAGAATCGTGGGATCAAATAGCGATTAGCGCAGGTATGCGTGGTTTTCAAATATTAATCAATCCAAAAGACTTGATTCAAGTTACTAATGCTTCAATTTATAATATTGTACGCGAAGAATAAGTAATATTTTTATAATGACAAAAGAAATGGGGCTTATCATGAAATATATTAGTACAAGAGGGAATCAACAAGAATTACAATCAGCAGAGGCGATTATTGCAGGCATTGCTGCTGATGGTGGTTTATTTGTGCCAACGAGTTTACCAAATTTAGAAGCTGGGTTTATTGAAAATTTAATTGATTTAACCTATCAAGAACGTGCACAAAAAGTATTAGCAAAATTTTTAGTTGATTATACAGCGGAAGAGCTTGAAAAATGCGTAAATAATGCGTATGGTGATGCTAACTTTGATAGTCCGGCCGTTGCACCTACGGTTAATTTTGGTAAAGAAAATAGTGTTTTAGAATTATGGCATGGACCGACTAGCGCATTTAAAGATATGGCATTACAATTATTGCCACAACTGATGTCTACGGCTCTTCAAAAGACTGGTGAAAAAGCAGAAATTGTTATTTTAGTTGCTACTTCTGGTGATACTGGTAAAGCAGCGTTAGAAGGTTTTAAAGATGTCGAGCAAATTCGTATTATGGTATTTTACCCGCAAGATGGAGTAAGCCAGATTCAACGCTTGCAAATGGTTAGTCAAAAGGGGAGCAATGTTGCTGTTGTTGCGGTTAATGGTAACTTTGATGATGCCCAAACCGGGGTTAAAAATATTTTTAGTGATAAAGCTTTTAATACGGAATTAAATACAAAAGGTTTCCAATTATCTTCAGCCAATTCAATAAACTGGGGTCGTTTGGTTCCACAAATTGTCTATTATTTTAGTTCATATGCTGATTTATTAAAAAATAATAAAATTAAAAATGGTGATAAAGTAAATTTTGTTGTTCCTACAGGAAATTTTGGAAATATTTTAGCCGGTTATTATGCAAAGACAATGGGATTACCGATTAATAAATTAATTTGCGCATCCAATGCTAATAATGTATTAACCGATTTCTTAAAAACAGGTACTTATAATAAAAAACGTGCTTTTTACAAGACAAATACACCTTCAATGGATATTTTGATTTCTAGTAATTTAGAACGTTTGCTATATCATATTGGTGGTGGAGATAGAGCACAGGTAAAAGAATGGATGACTGCGCTTAATACCAATGGTGAATATAGCGTTAATAAAACTTATGTAGATAAAATTCAAGAAGCGTTTTGGGCAGATTGGGCTAGTGATGAGCAGACAGCTGCAAAAATTAAAGAGGTCTATGATCAATATAATTATATTGTAGATACTCATACCGCTGTTGCATGGGAAGTCGCAGATCGCTATAAATTAAAAACTGGTGATAACAGACCTAATATTATTGTGTCGACGGCAAGTCCTTATAAATTTAACGAAAGTGTATTGAAAGCTCTGGATGCAACTAAAGTAGTTAATACAGATGAATTCAAAATGCTTGATGAATTAGAAAAATTAAATGCAACAAAGGTTCCAGCGGGATTATCATCTTTGCGCAATGCAGAAATTCTTCATAGTAAACAATGTGTTAAAGAAGATATGGCAGTAACGGTAAAAAAATTACTTTATTAGTAAGAAAAGATAGAGTGTACTATAAATCATGTAGTACACTCTATTATTATTTGTATAGTGTTAAGAAATAAGGGGATGTAAAAGATAATGTTTAAATATTATGAAAATAAAGAATAATTTATTAAATTTACCATATAAGTAGAAGGATTTTACTTTCGTGTGTAGAACTTTATACTTATGATACAAACAATTAATCATTTGTATCATAAGTATATTCAATATTTATGAGAGGTGACTTATCATGGAAAAACTAACAATTAGTAGTGAAAAATTTTTAGATGGAGCACGTAAATTATCTTATAACCTTAGTATTGTAGAATTAGTTGAAAAAGCAATTAGCAATCGTGAAGGGGTTCTTTCCGATAAAGGCGCACTTTGTGTAACAACTGGTAAACATACAGGCCGTTCTCCTAAAGATAAATTCATTGTTGATACTAAGGCAGTTCATGATCAAATTAGTTGGACCAATAACGCGCCATGTAGCGAGGCTACGTTTAATGGGCTATATGCAAAAATGAAGGAATATGCAAAAGATCATGATCTATATGTAACTGATGTTTATGCAGGAGCTGATCCTGAAAATCGATTACAAGTTAAATTTATTAACGAATTCGCTTGGCAGCAATTATTTATTAAACAATTATTTATTAAACCAGAAGGTGAAGTAAAAAATAAAGAAGGTTTTACTGTGATTTGCTTGCCAAAATTTAAAGCAAATCCAGAACTTGATGGTACAAATTCTGAAACTTTCATTATCGTTAATTTTGATAAAAATATGGTTCTTATTGGTGGCGGTGAGTACGCTGGCGAAATGAAAAAATCTATTTTCTCCGTAATGAATTATATTTTACCTCAAAAAGGAATCTTATCAATGCATTGTTCAGCTAATGTTGGTAAAAAGGGGGATGTTGCATTATTTTTTGGCTTAAGTGGTACTGGTAAAACTACGTTATCTGCTGACCCTAATCGTAGTTTAGTCGGTGATGACGAGCATGGTTGGAGTGATAATGGTATTTTCAATTTTGAAGGTGGTTGTTATGCAAAATGCGTGAAATTAACACTAGAATCCGAACCAGAAATTTATAATGCGATTAAATTTGGCTCTGTATTAGAGAATGTTTGGATTGAAGGCGATAGAGCACCAGATTATTTTAATACAAAGCTTACCGAAAACAGCAGAACTGCTTACCCAATAGATTACATTCCAAATGCTTTAATTCCAAGTGTAGCGGGACATCCTAAAACTGTTATTTTCTTAACCGCTGATGCATTTGGTGTTTTACCGCCAATTGCTAAATTAACAAAAGAACAGGCAATGTATCATTTCTTATCTGGTTATACTAGTAAAGTTGCTGGTACAGAACGCGGGATTACAGAACCACAAGCAACATTCTCAACTGGTTTTGGCGAGCCATTTTTACCATTATCTCCATTAAAATACGCAAGATTACTTGGTGAAAAAATTGAAAAATATGATACGAATGTTTATCTTGTAAACACTGGTTGGTCTGGTGGTCCTTATGGCATTGGTAATCGTATGAATTTGAAATATACAAGAGCGATGGTAACTGCAGCATTAGAAGGAAAATTAGACAACGAAGAGTGGGAGGTTGATCCTATTTTCCAGGTTGCTATTCCTAAAGGGTGCCCAGGAGTTCCAGCTGAAATATTGAAACCAATTAATACTTGGGCTAGTAAAGAAGATTATCAAGCACAGGCAAGAAAATTAGCAAAATTATTTAGTCAAAACGTTACTAAATTTAAAGGTGAGATGTCAGCAGATATCTTAAATGCTGGTCCTAAGACAGAATAATACATATATAGATAAAAGAGCACCTTTACAAAAAGTAAAGGTGCTCTTTTATTAGTGAATTTAACTAAAAAAGAGACCCGAAGGTCTCTCAAATAACAATCTTAGTAAGCTTTGTGAGCTTGGAAGCAATCGCGGCAGAAAACTGGTTTGCCAGCAGTTGGTTTAAAAGGAACTTGAGTTTCTTTACCACATTCGCTACAAACAGTATCAAACATTTCACGTTGTTGACGGAAACCACTATTGTTGTTACCGCCTCTGTTGTTTTGTGCTTTTCTAGCTGCACGGCACTCAGGGCAACGGGAAGGTTCATTTTGGAACCCTTTCTCAGCGTAGAAATCTTGTTCTGAAGCAGTGAAAGCGAATTGCACTCCACATTCTTTACATGAAAGTTCTTTGTCTTGGTAGGTCATTGTTAACCAACCTCCTTAAATTATTTAGTTTCCAACAAAATTGTGCTGGTAAGTTGGTTGGTTACAGCCACGCAAGCTATCCAGAGCAATTAGTTTAGTTACTTTTCATACTATACCTTGAAATATTAGTATTGTCAAGGTTTTATTAGTAATTCTTCCAATTCTTTAAGCCTTGTATCAAATTTTTCCAATGTGATTTCAAGAGGGATAGAACTACTCATATCAACACCTGCCGCTTTTAACAATTCAATAGAGTAATTTGAGCCGCCGCTTTGCAAATAAGTTAAATAACGCGCTTGAGCGGACTTGGACTTTCCTTCGGTGACCAGATTATTAGCAAGTGTAGTAGCCGCTGCATATCCAGTGACATATTGATAAACATAAAATGGTCTATAGAAATGAGGAATTCTTGCCCATTCAATTTTAATTGCATCATCCAGTATGATCATATCGCCATAATATTTTTTATTTAAATCTAACCAAATATTTTCGAGGACGTCGGCTGTGAGTGCTTCATTAGTTGCAGATTTATCGTGAACAATCATTTCAAATTCGGCGAACATGGCTTGACGATATACCGTTGTTCTTACTTGTTCTAAATATTGGTTGATAAAATAAATTCGTTTCTCGGGGTCAGTTTCAATCTCTAACATATGATCAAGTAATAAGATTTCATTTGTTGTAGAAGCAACTTCGGCACAAAAAATAGTATAAGAGGAATTAATATACTCTTGTTTCTTATTACTGTAATAGCTGTGCATTGCGTGACCGAGTTCATGTGCTAACGTAGAAACAGCCCCATATTTATTATCATAATTTAACAATACAAATGGATGTACTCCGTATACGCCCCAAGAATAAGCACCAGTGCGTTTCCCTTGATTTTCATAGATATCGATCCACCCATCATTAGCACCAGTAAGAAGTGAATCAATATAATCTTTTCCCATAGGCTTTAGACTGTCAATTACTAATTGAAGTCCATCTTGATATTTAATATCGTCAGGCGTAACTTTAGCCAATGAAACATATAAGTCATACATATGAATTTCATCTAGTTGGAGAGTTCTTTTCTTTAGTTCTATATATTTGTGTAGCGGTTTTATATTTTTATGGATGGTATCAATTAAGTTGGTATAAACAGTAATAGGAATGTTATCATTTTCGAGAGAAGCTTCCAAGGG
>JARBTT010000116.1 GCA_029240055.1 Anaerosinus sp. | reverse complement strand
ATAGTATATCTGCCATTTTAAACGGTTTTAAAGATTTTATGGTCAAATGGGATATTCCAACACAAAATTGTGTATTGGCGCATGTTACAAGCCAGATGGCAGCTTTACAAAAAGGTGTTCCTATGGACTTAATGTTTCAAAGTTTAGCTGGCTCGCAAGTAGGCAATATCGCGTTTGGTATCACAGTTAAGCTCATGGATGAAGCCTATGCATTAATGAAGGAAAAAAAGAGTTCTACTGGACCTAATTTTATGTATTTTGAAACAGGTCAAGGATCAGAACTATCTTCTGATGGTCATCATGGTGCAGATCAATTAACTATGGAAGCAAGATGCTATGGTTTAGCGAAACGCTATCATCCGTTCTTGGTCAATACAGTGGTTGGCTTCATTGGTCCAGAGTATTTATATGATGGTCGGCAAATGATCAGAGCAGGACTGGAAGATCATTTTATGGGCAAATTAACTGGTTTACCTATGGGGGTAGATGTGTGTTATACCAATCATATGAAAGCCGATCAAAATGATTTAGAAAATTTAGCACTACTTCTTAATTCAGCGGATTGTACCTATGTAATGGGGATTCCTGGTGGCGATGATGTGATGTTGATGTATCAGACAACCAGTTATCATGATGTTGCGGCGATGCGAGAAATTAGTGAAAAAAAACCAATAAAAGAGTTTAATAAAAGAATGGAAGAATTGGGGATTTTGCAAGATGGCAAACTGACAAACAGAGCTGGCGATCCTTCCATTTTTACAATTTAGGAGTGAGCATAGTATGGACGAAATCATAAGAGACATTTCAGAAATTGATTATACAGCGAGAATAACTATTGACAATCCTATGGATAAAGAAAGCTGTATTAGGTTAAAAAAGACGACCAATGCAAGAATTTGCGTAGGTAGAGCAGGAGAGAGGTTCAAAACAGAAACTTTGTTGAAATTTAGAGCGGATCATGCAATCGCTATGGATGCTGTTTGGTCTTATGTAGATGAAAGTATGATTGATCAGCTTGGCTTTTTTAAGGTGCAGACTTTAGTTGAAGATAAAGAAGAATATATCAGAAGACCAGATTTAGGAAGGGTATTTTCTAAGGAAACCATAGGCCGTATTAAAGAAAACTGTATCCATCATCCAGATGTGCAAATCATTGCTGCGGATGGTCTCAGCTCTTGCGCGATCAATGCCAATTTGCCTGATATTTATCCAATGATGGTAGAGGGGGCGCTTACTAAAGGATATACGATAGGGACGCCGATTTTTGTTAAATACAGTAGGGTTGCAACTATGGATAAAATAAGTGAAGCCTTAGATGCAAAAGTGACCATTATATTGATTGGTGAAAGACCTGGATTGGCAACTGGTGAAAGTATGAGTTCTTATATGGCATACGAATCTAGCACGACAAAGCCAGAATCACAAAGAACTGTTGTATCCAATATTCATAAAAATGGGATACCAGCGGTTGAAGCTGGCGCGCAGATTGTAAATTTAGTTGAAGTGCTGATGAGAGAGAAAAAAAGTGGTGTGGAATTAAAAATATAATTTTAAATTCCAGCATAGGAGGTCAAAAGCATGGAGTTTTCACAGAGAGTAAATCAAGTAATTGATGATATGGCGAAACCGCGTAATAGCTTAGGCTTATTAGAAAAATATATAAAGAAAGCTTTTTTAGGTTGGGGGAGTTTTTGCTCAGAGCTAAGACCGTTTCATCTTATTTTTGCGGCGGATAATGGCGTGACAGAGGAAGCTGTTGTAAAACAATCACCAGAAATTACGTATTTACAGGCGAAAAATATGATAGATGGACATGCAACGATTAGTTGCTTTTGTGCAATTAACCAAATCCCTTATAAAGTCATTGATGTAGGTGTGAATCATATGGATGCGGTAGGTATTGATTATAAAGCGGGAATGGGCACTCAGAATTTTTTGCATGCAGAGGCAATGCATCAACAAGAATTTTTAAAGGCTTTTAAAGCCGGAAAAGATATGGTGGCGCAAGCAAAAACAGAAGGTTATAATCTGATTTCTTTTGGTGAAATGGGGATCGGTAATACGACTACTTCTTCTGCTGTTTTGTATGCATTGACGGATATTTGCCCAGAGTTTATTGTAGGCTACGGTGCGAATCAACAAAATCCAGAAGTGATAAAACGCAAACGTGAGGTCGTTCGTGCCGGAGTGGAATTGCATCGTTCAAAGATGCATAGCGTTGAAGAAATTTTACGATGCGTAGGCGGTTTTGATATCGTGGCAATTTATGCGGGAATGTTAGAATGCGCGAGACAAAAGATTCCTTTTGTCATTGATGGGTTTATTACAGCTGTAGCCTATGCTTGCGCTGTACGTATGGATGCTACAATAGAAGGTTATGCCATTCCATCTCATATATCGAGAGAACCAGGGATGGAGTATGCCTTAGCTTTAGGAAATATAGAAGCTAAGGATGTTCCTATTCGTGCGGACATGGCTTTGGGCGAAGGAACAGGAGCAATCTTTATGGTTGTCATGCTCAGAACGATGATGTATGCAGTTCAAAATGTAAGTAAAATGTCAGACTTTGATCAAAGAATAGCAGCCGGAAATTTAGAGACTTTATAAAAAAATCATAGGTGAATTTAGATGAAATTATTATTATTGATGATTCAGTTTTTTACGCGGATACCCATTTCTATTCGAATGGAGGTTAACGAAAAAATATTTGGCAAGGCAATTATATGTTTACCTATTGTTGGACTCATCATCGGGAGCATAAATGCTGCTTTTTATAGCAACTTATTGTTCTTTTTTCCAAGCCCCATTGCTGGCGTTCTAGTTGTTCTTGGTAATGCTTGTCTAACAGGTGCGTTTCATGTAGATGGACTCGCGGATACTTGTGATGGTATTTTTTCTGGCCGTAATAGAGAACGTGTTTTAGAAATTATGAAGGATAGTTGTATCGGCACTAATGGTGCATGCGCGATCGCTTTTGATTTTATGATTAGGGCAGCTTGCTTAGCTACTCTTAGTGAAAGTCATGTTATGCTTGCCCTCATCGTAGCACCGATTATTTCACGTACGATGATAACGATCTTGATGCGTTCAACGTATGCAAGAGCAAATAAAGGCTTGGGGAGCCTTTTTATCGATAATGTAACGAAAAAAAATGTTTTGCTGACATTCTTGATTGGTAGTTTACTGGTGATGTCAGTTATGTTTTTTGCCGCTAATGATAAAGGCCTTTTACTAGGAATGATGCTAATGGTATTTAATCTAGTTATCATTTTTGGTTATAAAAAAATGATACTTACGGAAATTGGTGGGATGACTGGTGATACGTTAGGCGCAGGAAATGAAATTTGCGAAGTAGCAGTAGTATTGATGTTTGTAAGTCTGGAAAAGTGGGCGGTTTTATGACTACGATTTATATGGTAAGACATGGGGAAACAGACTTAAACAAACAAAAAGTTTATTTCGGTTGGAGCGATGTCGCATTGAATGCGGATGGCGTAGGGCAATGTCAGGAACTGAAGAAAAAACTAGACGGGATTCACTTTGATGCAGTGGTTACAAGTCCGTTGAAAAGGACACTGCTTTCAGCTGAGATTATTCATGGGATGTTAGATGATCTTGTTATCTGTGAAGAATTAAAAGAGTTAAATTTTGGTAAATGGGAAGGCCTTCATTATACCGAAATTGAAAGAAATTATAAGGATCAATGGGAGCTGTGGAGTGCAGATTGGGTTAATTTTTGTATTCCCAAGGGAGAAAGTTTTGTTTTGTTATATCAGCGAGTGGAATCTTGCTTTTTAAAATTATTAGATAGATATCGTAATCAAACTATTTTGATTGTTGGCCACGCTGGGGTGTTGAAAATTATTAGTTTGATAATACTGAATTTACCACTTGCAGAGTATTGGAATAGTTCTTTTGATTTTGGGACTTATACAGTTTTTGAAATTTAAGATAAGGGGATAGCCGTTTTAAAATATTGTGATTTTGTAGTTTATAAAAACGCGATTATTGACGAAATTTGTTGTAATTGTTAATAATGTGTTGACATTGCACTGTTTCAGGACTATCATATTCACATTGTTGCAATCATTTTAAAAGAGGTGTATCTATTATAAATATATTACTACAAATAGGCGTTGTATTTTTACTTGTAACTGCTTCTGATTTTATATCTCATAGCATAGTATTCCCGCTACCTGTAAGTATCGTTGGAATTCTTATTTTGCTTGGATTGCTGTTAACAAAGATTATAAAAATAAAACACATTGAGGAGATAGCAAATTTCTTCTTGAAAAATATGGGCTTTTTCTTTGTTGCGGCAGGTGTTTCTATCTTAGGAAAGTATCAATTGATTGCAAATATTTTAGTTCAATTCGCCTTGATTGTCCTCGTTACAACTTTGCTAACCTTTGCTGTTACAGGATTGTCGGTAAAGTATGCAATTGTTTTGCAAAAAAAATTAAGAAAGAATGATAAAAATGACAGAGGTCTTTGATAATCCGATTACGATGATTGCTTTATGTATTTTAGCATATCAAATGGGGTTGTTCATTCATCGTAAAAGTAAAATTCAAGTATTCAATCCACTTTTTATTGCGATTGCTTTAATTATTGTGGTTTTGCAGACATTTCATATTTCTTTGGAAACGTTTGACAAGGGTGGCTCTATTATAAATATGTTATTATGCCCAGCCACGATTATGCTGGCGGTTCCGATGTATAACCAACGGGAGACGATTAAGAAGAACATTGTACCGATTGCGGTAGGTACTATTGTAGGGTCGGTTGTGAGTATGTCGAGTATTTATGGACTTTGTAAATTGGCGGGTATCAGCGATCAAATCGCGATGTCAATGCTGCCAAAGTCCACAACGACGCCAATCGCTATTGAGATTTCCAATACGTTGGGCGGGATTCCCGCGTTAACAGTAGCGGCGGTGATTATGACTGGAATTTTAGGGAGTATTTTGATTCCGTCGTTAATTAAAATTTTACGTATTAACAATAGTGTGGCTGCGGGGATCGCAATTGGGACGGCGACTCATGCATTAGGCAGTGCCAAGGCTGTTGAAATTGGTGAAACGGAAGCGGCTTTATCGGGGATTGCTGTTGGGGTCGCGGGAATGGTTTCGGTTGTATTGGTAATGTTTATTTAAACTCCATAAAAATAGATGCATTGCAACGAAAATCGAGAAGTCGGCAAAAGACGAATCTCAGGGGAGTGCTGATTCAAAGACCGCAATGAAGGCTAAACTCCCTACGGTCAGACAAAAAGCCTTCAAAGCTACGTGGTAGTAAAGATTCGTCGGTGTTGCCTTGGTTGAATGATTTTCTTGTGCAACGCATCTACTTGTGTCTATAGTGTAAAATGGGCTACTTGCATTTTTGCAAGTAGCCCATTTTTTTATGATGCGATATTTTCCTCGGATGGTAACTTTGTTACCAGTATTTTATCGACGCGAACGCGATCCATATCGACGATTTCAAATTTAAAACCATTCCAGATGAAGTTTTCCGCTGCAACGGGAATGTAGTCGAGATATGAGGTGATGAAGCCGCCCATGGTTTGATAATGGTCGCGATCTTCATCTGGTAGTTCATCTAGATCGAAATGATCTTTGAATTCATCAATTGGTAAGAGTCCATCGACGAGCCAAGAATTGTCATCACGCTTGATAATTTGTAATGGTTCAGGATCTTCGCTGAGTGAAATATCACCCAAGACTTCAGAAACAATATCTTTCATTGTGATAAACCCAATAACACCACCAAATTCATCGAGGACGATTGCTTGGTGATTACCGGATTCTTGGAAGTTTTCAAGTACTTTGAAGGATGGCATAGATTTAGGAATGAACATGGGGGTATGGATGCATTTTTCTAAATCGATAGGTTCACCGGTAAGCGCCAATTTTAATAGATCCTTGGTATAAAGAATTCCCACGAATTCATCTAAACTGTCTTTTGCTACAGGAAAGATGGTGTCAGGATTTTCATTAATTATGGCTAAGTTTTCTTCTAATGACTCTTCTAAATCTAACCAGACCATTTGTGTCCGTGGGGTCATTAAGGCATAGGCTTTTTGATCGCTTAAACGAAAAATCTTATCGACCATGTCTTGCTCGGTTTTTTCAAAGGTACCTTCTTCCGTACCTTGTTCAATCAACGTACGAACTTCATCTTCGGTAACGGTAGTTTCCTTGTTGGGATTGATACCGATAAACAACAGTGTAAAGTTTGTAGAAAATGATAGAAAAGAAACGAAGGGCTGGGTTAATTTTTCTAAGAAATTGAGTGATATTGCCAATTTACTCAAAATAGATTCTGGTTCGTTAATCGCAATTTTTTTCGGTACTAATTCACCGATGACTAAAGTTAAATAAGTGATACTGATCACAATGATTAACAAGGCTGCCATATCCGCATAGGTTGAAAAGTATGGTACTTTCTTTAAATAGAAGCCTAAGACTGGTGCGAGTTTTTCTCCAGCCAACGTTCCAATTAAGATGCCCATAAGTGTAATACCAATTTGCATAGCGGATAGTACACGGGTTGGTTCATCAACAATGTTCAAGGCGAACCTTGCTCCAGTATCTCCTGTATCGGCCAATTTTTCTAATTTGTTTTTCCGTGATTCAGTGACCGACATTTCAGTCAAGACGAAAAGCCCGTTTGCGATGATGAGTAGGAATATAATAGCAATCTCTAGACTCACTGACGGGGTGTCCAATGTAAGCCCCACACTCCTTTTATATAATTTAGTAAATTTTGAAAGATTATACTTACATTATATCACAGTTTGAAATGATACTAAAAAGCTCAATTTAGAGGGAAAACGAGCAAATAAGTCTCATTTTGGGTAAATACATGAATATACTAGATGTAGCGTATTGCGAGATTGGGGCGCTATGGCTAGTGATGATTGTTGACGTTATTGCCAAATTCCTGTGTGGGGATTATAGTTGCAATTGTTTGGTGCAGCATACCAATCTTTGTTTTTATCATTGTTTTGCACCAGAGGACGACAGTCGCTACAAGCATAGCGATATTCGCAGTCTTTACATTTTTTTATTGTGTCTTTGGTCGTGTACCAGCAGGTTAATAATTGCTGACTATTTAAAATTTCTTCGAGTGGTGTAGTGGAAATATTGCCATAATGAATATTGCGTGCAAAAATACAGGGTAAGACATCGCCTGCATCAGTGATAGCAATTTTACCGGCTAAGCAAGGATGGAAATATTTGGCATGGTAAAATTCTAGCTCGTTAGTAAAAAAAGGTGGTTTAATGGTTGGTTTTTGATAATGGCTAGGTAGCAAGGATGCGTCGTCACCACGTCCAGTTGGACGAATGACATCGGGTGGTGTAACCTCGACACCAAGGCTGTTACATAGTTCCATGATATTTTCTGCTTCATCTTCGTTTTGCTTCATAATAATAGAAGCAATGCGGAGGGGAATTTTTTTTGCAAGAATTTTTTTTATGGCACACATTGTTTTTTCGAAACTACCATTATGCTGGGTGATGGTATCATGTAGAGCCGCGCTAGAGGCGTAAATGGTTGTTGCGATATGGAGATGATGCTCTATGAAAAATTTGATCATTTCATCATCAATAGAAGTTGCGTTGGTAAATAGTTCAATCAAATCAAAGTTTTCTTCTTCGGCTTTTAAGACGATATCACGCCAGTTTGGGTAGAGAAGTGGTTCACCGCCGATGAGTTGAAGTGCGCTGCAGCCAGCTTTACGAAGCTCAGTGACAATTGTAAGCCAACGTGAAAGAGGAATTATTTCATCTTGTGTCGGCTCATTAGTGCTGCTGGTATAACAATGTAAGCAGCGATTATTACAACGAGAAGTGATTTCAAGCCAAGCAAATTCGAGAATTGGTTTCGGTGGGGACAATGTGTTTATCTGAGTTGGTGATGGGGTGAAATAGAGACTACCTAGGCTCTTTTTTGTTAGTTCATCACAAAAATTTTTTATTGAAATTGTTTCTGCATTCGTTAATACAGCATTGTTCTCCTGGATTGTATTGATTAAATTTAAAGCACTTTTGTTGATCGAATATACTTTGCCGTCTTTTAAATTATAAATGGCACTACGACTTGCACCGGTGACGATTTTGCAATGTTCATGAAGTTTGTAATACAAAAGATTACCTCCCTGTATAAGAAATCAAGATAGAGGGTATAA
>JARBTT010000115.1 GCA_029240055.1 Anaerosinus sp. | reverse complement strand
CTCCGTTTTTTGGATTGAAAATCTTAGCAACGTCCTTAGTTATATCATTGGAATCAGCATCAATCCAAATACGATAATTTTCTTTTCTTTGTTTTTTTCCGTCCTTTTCAATCCAAACAGAATAATAGCCACTTTGATTATTGAACTTTTTTTGATTCCATTTTGTATGACCAAAGGCATGTTTTATTTTGTCAATTTTATTCCTGTTGTGACTAGTGTTAATTTTCCCTGATTCACTAGTGTATCGCAATAGTCCATGATCACTTTTTTGACTATTGTTAAGAGAGCACCCTGTAAGAACAAGCAAAGCAGCCAAGATGATGATCATTATTTTTTTCAAGGCATTTCCTCCAAACTTTATTTATAACTGGCTTATGTATAGGATCATGGGATAGAATAAAACTATGCTCTCATGGTTCTAGTTTGAAGGCCATGTGGGAATAGAAAAGGCTGAGACTACAAATTGAGGTTTCTTGCTGCTCCTTGGCATAGTGACAATTAAGAAGCAAAAACAGACGTATTTAATCTCTTACTATCCCTTCGCTGCAAATCTTTATTTCATAGATGCAATGTAATATTTAAAGTGACAGTCAGAGTTACAGCTGTTAAATAAAGCAAGCCTACCCGAACACTGCTCACTCAATTTCCAGCTACTCATTACCAATATCTTGTGGTGATGAACTTTACCGACAACAGAACTTGATGAACCAGCGTCATCAGAATCGAATTGTTAGCCCGTCTAAATGATGCTCCTCTGAATATAGCCTACAAAATATTTATACCGATAACTCTTTGAGTTGGATCATCGACAAACAAGTAAACATTTTCGCTTATCGTGCATAAGTATCTGAAAGCTCTATTTTTTATAAGATTTTCTTCGCAAAGCCAGTAGGATGGTCTAATGTCTATATAACCGTAATTTTGCAAAAAAGTTGAACATAAAAAATTCCAAACATCTGTTAATTCATTTGTCTGTTCCAAACTAAGTTTATTAACTTTCGTTGTATCAACTCGATAGGTAACAGTTCGATTAGTAAATCCATGAGCAATTGAATGACGATCTACATATAGATCCTTGATAATCAAATTTAACGATTGTTCATATATCATCCGATCTACACCATTTTTTGTTTGATTATTCAAATGCTCTAATTGTATTTCATATGGAATGTTGCCCTCTCCAAATTCATAGATACCTCTAACAAAGTTATAACAAGGAGCTATCTCATTTATAACTCGTTCGTACGAATCACTGCTAGAAATAGGTATGGTTGTAATAAAATCTTCTCCTGTAATCGCCTCTTGAGTCACAAAAAACTGTGCTAATCTCGTTAAATATTTTAATTTATTACCAACAAAAATTTCTTTAATATCAATATTTTTAGGCTGTTCTTTTGAAAGAATTTCTAAATCTTGTCTATAAATCTTAAGCCATTCAAAGTCTAACATAAGTAAATCACCTCCTAAGTAATTAGAACTCCTTTCTGATTATACTCTAGAAAGGAGCTTTAGACGTACATTTAACCAATCATGTCCCCCATATAAACCGTGTTTGATTCTGGAGTCGAAAGTTCTTCAAATTGTGTATTTCGAGAGTCTAATACTCCATAAATTTCAACTCTGTATGCGCCTTTTGATAAGTGATAAAAATTAAATTGACCGCGCGGTTTTTTTGTTGAAGGATTAAAATTCAGATTTCTCGAATAATTATCAACGGTATACCACCTATGATCGCTTTGATCGTATTTTTGAAGGTTACATTTGAGTTTTGCATAATATACATAATCATTACAACTAAAAGTCCAGTTTGCTTCTAGGTGTGTTGAACTAACCGCTTTAGCAGATATTGTCATCCATCCTGAATAACCTTCAAATATACTTCTTTGAGGACTTATATAGTTTTCACTAATTGTTTGCTTGCTTTTCCCGATAAACTGTCCTTGAACACCATTAACATTAGAAGTCGAATCTAATTTTATTCCGTTGTCAACAGCTGAAGAAGTGTCGGCAAATGCTTGTATTGGTACTAACATCAATATCGCAACAATCATCGATATAACAAATTTTTTCATTTTTAAATCTCCTTATTTTATACTCACAATCTCACACCATATTCTAAAGTTAAAACTCTCAAATTTAATGCTGAATCAAATACATAACGTACTAAATTATTAATGTTGAATAGCATACCCATCCCGCTGGTAACTCTCAGAGTACTGCTTGAAATGATTACGGCAACAGAAGAAAGAAACAGAATATTTTTGATACTACTCGGATTGAATTGTTTAAAATGTGGTACAATACGCCAATTAAATGGAAATATACATACTATTTTTTCGATACAGGGCGTTAGTGGTACATTTTATTGACCGTTAATCATGAAATAAGTCGATCAACAGCTGAATCGGTGAGAACCGCATAAGATAACTCACCGACCATCAGATAAAAGGAATTCACACAAGGTATGATCGTCCTCCTGTTCACAGTGCTGCATTCCAGGAGAGAATAACGAATAGCAACCAGAGCGGAACGTGCAAAAAATCCCACAATAAGACAAGTCTGAATATTTCGCAAGCCAAAGCTATTGCTTGTACATCTTGAAGTACACATCAATTAAATTGAGTAGTAGGCATTCATGACTTTTTGTGTTACTCCCTTAGTGGTAAAGGATTTAAAGTTTTTTTGATGTTTCAGGTTTTAGTAAATTTATCACAAGGCCTTATGATAATTTTATCGTAACTCTCACTTATCAATCTCACAATGAAAAAACAGTGCACAATCCATGCACTGTTTTTGGTAGATAGTATATTTTTAAGGAAACATTTTCTGCTGATCATAACGCAAATGCTTATTAAAGGGTTAATTCATAAGCGTCCGTGGATTATCGTGCATTTTAAGTTTCAAGCCAATATAGAGGTACATAATAAGAAAATAACTGTCACCAAAATAACGTGCATAGGTTTGCAGTCCATTTATTCCAGCGGCAGTAGCGAATAAAGCAGCAAAGACAATCGTAATAGTTCCTGCAATGAGCTTAGAGACACCTTTGATTTCGGTGATGAGTAATCCAATAAACAACAAATTCATAAAAAAATTAAAGTAAGTCAAGAAAAACGCGACAATGCCTCCTGCTTCAATTCCAAAAGCTTTGCTAACTAGAATACTCACTATGAGACTGAGCACGGGAACGGCAATAAACACAGCAAAAATAGATGCATTAATTTTCTGTTTAAGTAATGAGGTTCCTTTACATGATAAAAAGTAGATAGCAAATATTACTGCTGTCACTAAAATATGATACCCACTTAAATTCGTTCGAAGAAGCAAATCAAGAAGTGACAAAAGTAACATACTAAACAACTGAATCAATACATATGTGAGTATGAAATTTCCTGTTTTTTTGAAATACTCTGTTGTCATTTCTTTCACCTCCATTTATTTGTTCCTAAACTCATTTTGCATAAAACTCCGCATACAGAGCGGTATTCTTATATCCATTAACACTTTCGTAATGTAGCGTTGCTGTATAGTTTACATACCAGTACCCACCTGTGAAAAAAACACAACCAACAAAAGCTAATTTCAAACGCGTTCCTCTTAAATACAACTTGGCTGTTCATTATTCCATGTCTAATTTTTGCTCCCGATCACAGACCGCTGCAACATGGGGGTCATGAGTGACAATGATAATGGCTTTTCCTAATCTCTTGAATTCCGTTAAAATCCGAAGCACGTGATCCCTATTTTCTTCATCTAAAGAGCCTGTTGGTTCATCGGCAAGAAGCAAATCAAACGGCTTCAAAAAAATGCGTGCCAAAGCGACTCTTTGCTGTTCGCCACCGGAAAGTTCATAGATCTTTTTCTTAAGTGGATGGGGCAGCCCCACTTTTTCCAGTGCAATCTGTTTCATCTGCTCCTTCTCTTTTGTTGATTTGTCACTATAGGTTAAAGCAATATTCAAATTATCATTAATCGTAGCATGATCAATCAAGGCATAATTTTGAAAAAGGTAAGCCAGATGATTACGCCGTATTTTGTTCGCTGCAAGGGAACCTATCTTCGGAGCGGGCAAACCAAAAAGGTTGACAATGCCGCGATCCGGTTTTTCTAAAAGACCAATTATGTTCAAGATGGTCGATTTGCCGACACCGCTTTTTCCGGTTAATGCCACCATTTCAGCAGCATTGGCATTAAAATCCTTATGACGCAACACAAGATGTTTTCCATAACTTTTGTCAACACGAATTAATTCACAAACTGGGTTTACCATATTAAGTTCCCTCCTTTAACAATTCGGAAAGCTTGCGTCTCTCAATCGCAAGTAGTGCTGCGATCGTTAACATAAATTCTAAAACAGCCATAGAAACAACAACGATTACTAAACCGATCTGTACATTTGTTGTAGAGGAACCCATACTATTGATGATCAGTCGGCTGATAAATCCCTTGATGATCCATCCCACACCAAGAAAGAGAAAATAAACTCTATATGTACGAATGATGCTATAACCGAACAATCGACGAACAACAATTTTTTGTTTGTTTTTATTGTACAGCAGCACAAGATTCTGGATGGCAAGTAATCCCGAACCCACCAACAGGATGAAAAAGACAATCGAATAAACAAGCATTTGCTGCTGTAACGTGTGAATCATATACGTGATGCTTTCATCAACAGTAATCAAATGTTCCAACTGGTTCTCAAGATGCAACTTTCTTAGTGTAGGTCGAAGGGCATCAAGACGCTGTGAACTTTTGCCGGTTAACTTTACCTTTAATTCGTTTATATCGCCCAGATTATCCATGAACACACTGTTTTTTTCCGTCATCACTTGTATAATCGGATCAATGATTTCATTACGCTGCTGGGGAAACACTTTCGGATCAAAACTGAATATTTTTTGATTATTGGTTAACCAAACAATTTTCACTTCCTGATGTCTTAATGCTTTCGGCACTGAAAACTGCTGATGTTGTGAAACTTTATACTGTGTTACGCGCATAGCCCTGAAATAGTTTAAAATGATTTGTTCTCGACTTTTATATTTTTCAGGAACAAGCAGAACCCAGTCATGCGTATGCTCCGGAACCTTGACAATCCGACCTTTAACATCATCTATTGGATTTTGTTTCAAATAATTTGGGTTGACATAAATTGAACGAATAGAATCTGAACCTTGCGGTAAGCGCAACACATCCATATTATAACTTGTTGCATTGATAAAGAGCGCTCCCTTTTTGTTCAGCAGATGATAGAGACGTTGCGTGACCGCATAATTCATGCTAAGATTCCCATTTAATTGATCGATAAGCTGATGATCTACAGAAACCGGGTAAAAAACACCATATCCCTCGCTTTTTTTATTATGCCGCCAATTTTGCAATTGATTGTACTGCTCATTAAGTGTTCTATAGTTCTGCCATATACTGATTGTCATGACAATCAGTATCAGTGTCGAAACCATTTTGAAGCATGTGTTAAGAACAAAAATAGTTTGGGTGCGACGACGGTTTTTTACCGCTGAACTTATGCGCACATAGTTGATATAGAAAAGAGAAACGAGTGAAGCTAGTAATATCGTACAATGGAGACTAAGTTGATTGATCAAGACGTTGAGCATAAATCGTGTCGTTGTATTTGGAACGAGCACTGCCGCGGCAAAAGATGAAATTATTGCGATTAAAAAACCACACAAAATAAAACGTCCAATCATTATGTACCATATCCGTATCATGGTCAGCCCATGCATTTTCATAATTCCAATCCATTTGCCGGATGCATAGCAATAGTAAATAAGCAGAATAATCGTCATAATAAAAGCAAGAATGGCAACAATTTGCGACACACCAAAAAGACCATATGCAGGAAGAGCGAAATCACTTACAAGCCCACTACTATTCTTCTCCATAAAATCATGCGGGTTATATTTTTGTATCTGTTTCGTCAACGATTGCTCGTTTACTTTGGCACTAAAATCAGTGATAAACTGTCGGTATTTTTGATTATTCGACGCTTCAACAACATATTGTCCTGAAAGTGGCAACGTATTGAAAGCCTGGCGCATAGTGCGTATTTCAAAGAGCGGCCGCGATGAGAAGGTCTTGAGTACCCCCATTTGAGAAGGATTTTTTGTCTGTTGGTTCGATAAAAAGGGACTATGCTGTTGCGTTTGTTCTGGTGTAAGAAAGTGACCACTCGCTAATTGGAATCGGCGATAGAAATGCGTTGAATCCGTGCAAAGCAAGTACTGAACAATACGCGGCTTATCCAGCTTCGTATAGCCAAGGCTGGTTCGAATCAAATTGACACCGGATTGTTGCGCGGATTTTTGAAGCAATGGATAAATGTTCTCCCAGCTTTCCGGACCTGAAAATAATTCTGAATCTGGAATAGTCAGTACGTAGCGCTCAGTTAATCCACCTTTTTCCATCACATCGATATTCGCCCGCATCGTTTGATAAAATGAAGAACCGAATGAAAATGTAGAAACAACGATTAAGAATAAAGTGAGTAGTTTTTTCATTTTTATGCCTCCAGATACGAGGATTGCAAGACTATATATAATTTCTTGACCAGTTCAAAAAACAAGCTGTCTTCATCAGACAGCTAATATCAAATAATTCATAAGTATCTAACATCATAACAGTAAATACGAACGATAACTCATTACTAAGTTATCATAGCTTATTAAACGAACCGATTAAATATATTTGTCAATTGAAAGTTTTCCATTTAGTATATGCTGTTTCCCAAGGCCAGCCATTAGCATCAGCATAGGACCATTCTCCTTTTGTAGCGCTTCTGGTAACACTGTCGTTCCCAACAATCGCTGTAGAAGAATGACTAAGTGTATCATGCTTATAGTTTGACCAGGCGTGCTTTCCATTGTATCCCGGTCCAACCCCATAATCCCAACTTCCTCCTCCAGCCTTTTTAACAGTAAATGGAGTTATGTTTGAATTTTTTATCACACCATTGAATTCCACCGATCCGCTATCAACTTGTTCCGCTGCAAATGTGGGGGTTACAGCTGTTAAAGAAAGTAAGCCTACCAATATGGCACTGACTAATTTCTTTTTCATTTTCTCACTCCTCGTATAATTAACTTATCATAAGGCCTTATGATTAAATTAATCATAGCGCTTAGCTGTTACACACACCACGAAATAATCACGTGAACATTTCACAAAAAAGATGTGGGATTTGTTGATGATCCCACATCTTTTTGTGCCTTTACTTTATTTAGGTCTATTCAGGTAAGATGAGCTCGAGCTCTTTAACTTTTTGACCGACTTCTTCTCGTGAGTGAATGTTAAATTTTTGAAAGATCTTGTGAATATTTACTTCCACTGTCCGCTGACTTACATGGAGCGAATCCCCAATTTGATAATTGGTCTTCCCATCAAGAATGTTTCTAATAATTTCTCGTTCGCGTTTGTCAAACTGTTGCTCGGTCTTTTTGATCTGCAGTCTTCTTTGTCTGACCTCCTGAAGAATCATTTGCGAGAGAACTGCATACCCCCCTAAAACGGAATAAATACTTGACACAAACGTGTTCACCCCGGAAGATTTGCTAATAATACCTAAAACATCTAATCCAACGAGTTCATCGTAAACAGGAATCAATTCTTCCTCAAACCCAGTGTAGATAATTATCTTTGCTTCAGGACTAACTTCTACGATTGTTCTCAATGTCGCCATACCGTTTGTACCCGGAATATTCCAATCCAAAAGAATTGCATCAAAGCACCCCTGCTGTAACGTCTCTTGAAGTCTACTTGTGGAAAATAATGTAAGCACTACAAATCCGGCTTCTTTCAGGATTCTCTCAGTACCTGCTGCAACTGTTTGGTGATCGTCAATAATTAAAATCGAGGTCATATCCCTTCCTCCAATAAATCAAAATTTAATCTAGTGGCCACTTGATTTCAATATGTAGTCCCTTCTTTTCAGCATCATCTTTCAATGAATCAATAATGAGTTTGCCACCGACACTCTTGACTCGTCCGATCACTCCCGAAAATCCCATCGTGCTGAATGAGGAATCGATCTGTTGCGGATCCATACCCACGCCATCGTCATCATAGAGAAGTAGAATGTAATCATCTTCTCTTGATATGGTGACTGTAACGTTCGCCGCCTGCGCATGCTTGATGGCATTGTTCAACAATTCCTGTATGACCCGGTAAATATTGGTCTGCAGATCCGGATTAAACAGGCGCAAATTTTCGTCCATAGAGACGTGCAAAGAGAAGTAGGCGCGCTGTCTAACCAGTTGAAATAATTGGTTCAATGCATCATTGAATGGCATTAGATGAATAAATCTAGGGTGCAGATCGCGAATAACTTGTCGCAAC
>JARBTT010000114.1 GCA_029240055.1 Anaerosinus sp. | reverse complement strand
TTCGGCATATTCCAGTGCTTGCCTTGCCAAATCAATATCTTTTTGATTTGCTCTTGTAAGTGCTGCGACTGTCACACCTTTTACGTGACTCGCAATAGCACTCACGGCTTTAAAATCAGCAGGTGAAGCAACAGGAAAACCAGCTTCAATGACATCCACATTCATTTTTACTAACGCCTGGGCAATTTCAACTTTTTCTTTCGTATCTAAACAAACACCTAGTGTCTGCTCTCCATCTCGTAAAGTTGTATCAAAAATTTTAATTGGGCCGTTTTCCATATGCCTCCGCCTTTCCTTTTCTGCTGACTACCAAAAAGTTCATTATCCTCTATTATCATAATCTTTGTAGCACTGTAACTATCTTCTTTCCAAATTTAAATGGTCTTTTATTAGAAAATGGGGATGCTGCTCAGCAACATCCCCCATCTTCTTACCTATGTTATAAAAACCGTCGCCGACTTATTTACTTTTCTTTCAACAAAAACGATACTTCATCGTGCGACTTTCTCCTGTTCTTGCTACAACAAAGGGTAACTACTTCATAACATTCTACTGCCACAATACTCTTAATTAGTTATTGATTAACTTATCTTCGCCATTCCAGCTATATAATTTACGAAGTTCTTTACCGATTTCTTCTGAAGGATGCAATGTTGCTTTCTTTCTCATTGCATTAAACTGAGGAGCTCCTACTTGATTTTCAAGCATCCAGTTTTTTGCAAATGTACCATCTTGGATATCAGTTAAAACTTTTTTCATTGCTTTTTTTGTATCTTCCGTTACAATTTTAGGACCAGTGATATAATCACCATATTCAGCTGTATTGGAAATGGAATATCTCATACCTTCGAAACCACTTTGATAAATCAAGTCAACGATTAATTTCATTTCATGGATACATTCAAAGTATGCATTTCTTGGATCATAGCCAGCTTCCACCAAAGTTTCAAAACCAGCTTGCATAAGCGCACAAACACCACCACAAAGTACTGCTTGTTCACCAAATAAGTCAGTTTCTGTTTCTGTTTTGAATGTAGTTTCAAGAACACCAGCTCTTGCGCCACCAATTGCTAAAGAATAAGCAAGTGCCATTTCAAGTGCATTACCTGTTGCATCTTGATGTACAGCTACAAGACAAGGAACAGCTTTACCGATTTGATATTCGCTTCTTACTGTATGTCCAGGACCTTTTGGAGCGATCATTGTTACATCCACATCTTTAGGTGGAACAATTTGGCCAAAATGAATAGCAAAACCATGAGCGAACATTAACATATTGCCTGGTTTTAAATTTGGTTCAATGGATTCTTTATATAGGTTACCTTGTAATTCATCATTGATCAAAATCATAATAACATCAGCACGTTTTGTTGCTTCCGCTGCTGTATAGACTTCAAAGCCTTGCGCCTGCGCTTTTGCCCAAGATTTACTGCCTTCGTATAAACCAATGATAACATGACAGCCAGAATCTTTCGCATTTAATGCATGAGCATGTCCTTGGCTACCATAACCAATAACCGCAACCGTCTTTCCTTCTAATAAGGATAAATTACAATCTTCTTGATAATAAATTTTCGCCATAATAATCTCTCTCCTCACATTGTTCATAAATTGTATGATCTCCCCGTTCCAAGCCAATAAGGCCAGTACGGATGGTTTCAAGAATGCCATACGGTGATAAAAGACGTGTAAACGCGTCTACTTTTTCATCATCGCCGGTAATCTCTAATATAAGAGTTGTAGCTTGTACATCAATGACCTTAGCCCTAAAAATTTCAGCAACTTTTAAAATGTCCAAGCGATTGGCATCTTCTGCTTTCACTTTTATCAAGGTCATTCCTCTATTTACAGCTGAAACAGCCTCCAATAGCTGTACAGCAACAACTTCTAATAATTTTTCTAACTGTTTCACCATTTGTGAAATAATTGCTTCATCACCATGCACAACAACAGTCATGCGTGAGTATTCTGGTGATTGTGTAACGCCAACGGATAAACTATCAATATTAAACTCTCGACGAGAAAACATGCTAGCAACTCTAACCAAGACGCCCGGCTGATTTTGTACCAAGACCGATAATACATGTTTCATTTGCCTATCTCCTCCATACGAATATGCATAAATAAAAACCGCCCCTACTGACCATTAGCCAGTAGGGGCGGATTACTTACCGCGGTACCACCCTACATTATACTCAAAATGCCTAAAATAGACTTCTCATTAACGCTGAGCAACGTTCCTGCCTACTTGCAATGCACATCGACACGAAAGCTCTTAGGCGAAGTCAAGCATTAGCTCCACGCCGATTCGCAGCAACCATCGGCTCTCTGAAGTGGTCATGTAATACTCTTTACCTAGTCATAACTTTTACTCTTAATATTTTACTACATATCGTTTCGTATTACAATATGTAATGTTGTAAATTTGTATACATTATTGCAATATTTTAAAACTTTGTCAACACTTTTTTGTAATCCTTATTCTTTTTGAATGGAAACTTGATATTTGCCAGTCGAAAATCATTTATTTTTGATATTTTTTCCCATTGATGGATTTTTTAGCGTTGACTTTACCAGAAAACGTTCAGTATTCTTGTCGAAAAAAATCAGATACTATTAACGTTCCCAAAAATAAAATTTAAGGGAGGCATTTTTATGAAAACAAGCAACAATAAAAACTCTGAAAGCAAATCAAAATTTGGTACGTTAACAGCGTTATCCGATGCAAACGGAGATTATTCTAGCAAGAAAAGTTCAACAAATAATTCAACGCAAGCAAGCATGAGTGAATACGGGACGATGACAGCACTGCAAGATGCAAATAAAGATTATTCTAGTACAACAAACAGTTCCTCAAGCTCAACGCAAGCAAGTATGAATCAACATGGAACAATGACAGCGTTACAGGACGCCAATGGAGATTATTCTAGTAACCAAAGTACAACAAATAGTGCTATGAATTCAACACAAGCAAGTCTAAATGAATATGGAACGATGACGGCACTACAAGATACAAACGGAGACTATTCTAATAAATCGAAAAGTAAAAACAAAAAAATATAACTTGCATACTACTGAAAATTTATAACCTTAATCACAACTAAATAAAATTAAGCCAGGCCTTGATACGCCTGGCTTAATTTTATCCAATTACGTAAAAAATACACCTGCTTCTAAAAAGCAAGTGTATTTTGAAGGGTGTTTCTGATTTTCTATCATTTATATTGTTAGCTAAGGCTTACTAACAACAGTCAACTAGCAAATCTTAATATTCATTAAACATTCTTTGGATTTCTTTTAAATCATCTGTCTTTGTTAATGCAAGCATTAACAAAATTCTTGCTTTTTGAGGATTTAAAGAATCACCATTTAAGAAATGAGCATCGATATAAGATTGTTCAGCATCGATTACTGTACCATTACCAACACGTGAACTACGAACAACTACAACACCTTTTTGTGTTGCATCAGCTAAAGCTGCTTCAGCATTTTTATGAATACTACCATTTCCTGTACCAGCGTAGATAATACCTTTAGCGCCAGCAGCAACTGCAGCATCAATAAATACTCTGTCATCATCAGCATGTCCATAAACAACTTTTACATAAGGTAATTCATTTAAATGTTTCACATTAAATTCACTATTTGCAGTGTGTTTACGAGTGCTTTCACGATAGAAGCAAACTTTACCATCATTGATATAACCTAAGAAACCAAGTTCTGGTGATTTGAATGTAGCAACATTATTTGTATTTGTTTTAGTTACATCACGCGCACCATTGATTTCGTCATTCATCGCAACTAAAACACCTTTACCAACAGAATCTTTGCTGCTAGCTACACGAACAGCATTTAATAAATTTAATGGACCATCTGCACTGATTGCTGTTGCCGGACGCATAGACCCAACAATAACAACTGGTTTATCACTTTTTACAACTAAATTTAAGAAATAAGCAGTTTCTTCTAAAGTATCTGTACCGTGTGTGATTACAATACCATCAACACTATTATCTGCTAATAATTCGTTGATTCTTTTACCTAATTTTAACCAAACATCGTTTGACATGTCTTTACTGTCAAGCTTACAAACTTGTTCGCCTGAAACATTTGCATAATCTTTAATTTGTGGTACAGCATCAATTAAAGTTTGAATACCAATTGCACCAGCTTTATACCCTGTCATTTGTGTATTGGAATTAGCACTACCCGCAATAGTTCCACCTGTAGCCAATATTTTGATATTTGGTAGATCATTTGATTTTTCTGCTGCAAATACACTTTGCACCCCAATCGTCAACATACAAAGAGTCATAAATGCAACCAATAACTGTCTTTTTAACAAAATAATTCGCCTCCCAATATTTTAATTATGATACTTGTATTATCAATAAAAACACTAATGATATTTTTATCAAATACCTTTTTGGGGTAAATTTAACTTATGTATTATTAGGTAGCAAATCTATTGAAAAATTGCTACCTATATATAAATTTATTTAGAAGAAACCAAGAACGCTCATCCAAGGAAGACCGATTACCATCCATACAACAACATGAACTGTTGTCATAATAAAACCTATTTTCCACCATTCTCCTTGTGACATATAGTTTGCCCCAAAGAAAATTGGGGTTACACCACAACCGTAATGTGTTAACATTGAACAACTATTTGCAAGTGTACCATAAAGTATAGCCACACCTAATGCAGGAGCGCCAGCTGCAACTAAAATAGAAGCAAATGCACCAAATAGTGCCATGATATGTGCTGTATTACTAGCTAATCCATAATGTGCATAGGTGTAAAAAACTGATAATACAACTAACATCACGATCCATGATGTACCAACCATTTGAGCACCAATAATATTAGCAAACCAGCTCATCAAGCCAAGTTTTGATAAAAACGCTGCCATATTTACCAAAACGCCCATCCAAACTAATACATCCCAAGCACCTTTTTGATTTAAAACATCTTCCCAATCAAGAATTTTAGTAACAAGCATTGCCGAAAGACCAAGTAATGCTACAAATGCTGAATCAATATGATGAATACTGCCGGTCGCCCACATAACAAGCGCGACGGTAAAAATAACACCTAAGATTTTTTCAGCAGAACTCATGGAACCCATTGCTGCTAATTCTCTATTTGCCATTTCTTTTGTTTCTGGTGTTTCTTTTAATTCAGGATTGATTAATTTATAAAGCAGCCAAGGTGTACCGATAGAAAGAATAATACCTGGTACGATACAAGCCATAAACCAAGACATCCAAGTAAGTTCTACCCCAAACATATCTTTTGCTAAAGTAATAACAACTGCATTGTTAGATGCTCCAGTTAAGAAAATACAAGCCGATGTAATAACCGCACAATAAGAACTAAATATCAAGAAAGCACCTGTACGTTCTTTTGATGATCCTGGTTCTGAACCGATTGCCGAACAAATACTTCTAACGATCGGATAAATAATTCCACCACCACGCGCTGTGTTTGATGGTGTAAATGGAGCAACGATAAAGTCAGTTGCTGAAAGTACATACGCAACACTTAATGTACTACCGCCAAATCTGCTTAATAAAACATACGCAATCCGTTTTCCGAGTCCAGTTTTAATAAAACCTTCAGCAAACATAAATGCTGAAACGATCAACCAAATTGTTCCATTACTAAAACCAGCCAATGCTTCATCTGGTTTTAATACGCCTAAAAACACAAGCATGGTACAGGCAATCAACGCTACCGCCCCGATTGATAATGGTTGTAAAATAAATGCTGCGATTGTTGCCGCAAATATAGCAAGCAAATGCCATGCCGCAGGTTTAACACCTTCAGGGATTGGACACAACCAAATGATAATTCCGACTAATACACACAATAAGCCTTTTCCTAATTTGCTATTCACGGTGTTTTCCTCCTAAAAATATTTAAAATAAATTCTACGTGATTACAAATTAAGTGTACTAATCCAACTACAAAATCCGACAAAATCCTAATTAATAATTTTCTGACTATTTTTATTTATTATTTTAGTATTACTTTTTTGTATTGTATAGCAAGTATTTATACATAGATAAAAATAGTTTTGGCAATATTCAAAATACATGGTATAATTGAAATTAATCATTGTATACATTATACAAATACATTGTGAAATACTTTTCTATAGGAAGGATCTCTATGAAACAACATCAGAATCTCTATATCTTTCTCCTGATGCTAATTTTAGTTCCTCTTGCTGGTGAACCAAAAATTCATCCGTTTAGTGGCGACCTCAGTTCTTTTCGTGTTAGTTTTGGTTCCCCGATTTTCTTATTGTTCTTACTTTGGATCCGCAATACTTCATTTGTATTTTCTGGTTTTTGCGTTGGACTATCTGTAATGTTATTTCGTATCGGTTTAGACTTACTAACAAACGATCTATCCTTTAGCTCCAGCATTTTACTACGCGGGCCAACTTTTTTCTACTACTTAACCTATGCGACTTGTTTTCATCTACCAAAAGTCGATACGCTTTGCAGCAAATCGTTACAAATTGCCGGGTGGTCTATTCTCGCTGAATTTGCCGCCAGCATCGTCGAACTTTCACTAACTAATATTTGTTCCAGTACTGAAATGGATATCACCTTTAATATCTTAATGAAAATTATTATTATCGCTATTATTCGTTGCTTCTTTATCCTTAGTTTCTTTTTCTTGGTCCAATTGCATCAAGCAGAGACAACAACAATTCAAGAACGAAAACAAAATAAACGAATGATTTTGCTAATTTCTGGACTCTATGAAGAAGTGGTTCAATTAAATAAATCACAGAAAAATGCAGAAACTGTTACAAGAAATTGCTACCAACTTTATGAGGAACTCCAAAAGATAACCTATGAAATTGACAGGGACAAACTATCGCAAGAGCTCCTCTGTATTGCTGGGCAAGTGCACGAAATCAAAAAAGATAATCAACGTATTTATGCAGGTCTTAGTCAGTTGACCAATAACAGAAAATTAAATGATTATATGCCTGCCACTGAACTCGGTGACATTATTGTACAATCGAACCGAAAATACGCATTCTCTCTGGGCAAGGAAATCACTTTCTCAATTACTGTCGATCCAACTTTGCAGGACCTACACGTGTATACAATACTATCAATCGTCAACAACCTAGTTGCAAATGCTGTTGAAGCGATTAAACGCACTGGCAACATTGACATCACCTTCGCCAAAAATGATGGTCTTATCGAAATAGAAGTTTGTGACGACGGGGTTGGAATTCTCGCAAACAAAGTTGATTTACTCTTTAAACCTGGTTATACAACTAAATTTGATGCCAAAGGTAATCCTTCTACTGGTGTTGGTTTGCCTTATGTAAAACATTTAACCGAAGAATTAGAGGGTACTATTTTTGTAGATAATAGCAGGTCAAATAAGACAATTTTTCATTTGACCTTACCATTGAAGAATTTGGAAGGGTGAAAATATATGCGTTTCTTTTTAATTGATGATGATGAAGTGATTCGTTCTATGCTTACAGAAATTATCGAGGATTATGATTTAGGTAAAGTCGTTGGCGAAGCCGACAGTGGCGCTAGTATCAGTGGTCAATTACTCGAAGTAAAAAATGTCGATATTTTATTAATAGATATGTTGATGCCAATTCGCGATGGCATCCAAACTGTAAAAGCAATTAAAGATGACTTTCATGGAAAAATCATTATGATATCCCAAGTTGAAAACAAAGAAATGGTTGGTAAAGCTTACAATTTAGGTGTGGATCATTATATCACCAAACCAATCAACCGCAATGAAGTCGTAAGCGTGATTAAAAATGCTACCGAACATATGAATTTGCGCAAGCTCGTGCGTAATATTGAAAACAGCTTAAATATAGCTTTGCGCCCTGAACAAAAACAGCCAACCAAAATAATTTCCCCGGAAATTATCGTCAGACATAAACTAATCGCAACGGGTGAGGTTCTCCTAAGCGAACTTGGTATTGCCGGAGAAAAAGGCTCGAAAGATTTGTTAAACATCCTTAATTATTTACAACAACATGAAAAAAGTCATCATAATGGTGATGACTTTCCTTCCTTAAAAAATATATTTCAAAATATCGCCATACAAAAATTCGGCTCTGAGCATGATCAACTAGCAATCCAAAAGGAATGTAAAGCTATTGAACAACGTCTCCGCAGAACTGTATTTCAAGCTCTGATAAACCTTGCTTCTATTGGGATCATAGATTATGCCAATCCAAAATTTGAAGACCACGCTGGTAAATTTTTTGATTTTGCTGAAGTAAGGAAAGTCATGCTACTTTTAGAAAATCAAGAAAAACCAAGCATGTCTCAAGCCCATATCAACATCAAAAAATTTATCAAAGTACTCTTTATCGAAGCAAAAAAGGTCTGAC
>JARBTT010000009.1 GCA_029240055.1 Anaerosinus sp. | reverse complement strand
CTTTACCATTGTTGCTTGCTGAGTATCTGACGCATTATTTTGTATATCATTATTTTTTATGCTATTTGGATTTGTTTCTATATTATTATTTGTAATTGTTTGATTTGTAGTAGTATTATTTTGCGTATTAGTATTAGAATTAGAATTTACTGCATTATTAAGAGCATTCATGACTGTTTGATTAGTAGTATTGTTTTGATTAGCATAAGTAGTCGTTTGATTTTCTTGGGGACTCGGCATAAATTGTTTAATTAATTGTTTTAAAAAATTCATATCGCTGCCAGAATGTTGTGTCTGTAACATAGTATTACTTTGATTACTTTGCACTAATAATGTTTGTAATACTTCGGGCATATTCTCCATCGATTTTCCATCTAATAATTGCATTGCCATTTTATTCAAAGCTGTACTATCTAATATTTTTCCGGCTTGCCCATCAAGTAGTTTTATATTTGCTAAAAGCGTTTTAAAAGTATCTGATAAGTTTGCTATTCCCTCTGTAGATACTTCCATACTAAGTTGTTCTAATAGTTTTGATAATAAATTCAACTGATCAATACTGGCTTTTTGGCTTTGCAGAGTATTACTTAATCCTTGCGAGATCGAAGTATCTAAGGAAAAAGCATTTTGCAATATATCATTCACCAATTTTTGTAATTCTGCAGGTATTTCTTGTATTGGGGTATCTTCACTAATCGCAATTTTTGACAACATTGTCAGCATATTTTTCATAGAATTATCAATGTTAACTTGTGTCTGAGGTTGAAATGGTGCATTAGCATCATTGGTAACTTTTACATTCGTAGTAATTGTAGGATTACTTCTATCAACTTGACCAACACTTGATGTTGTTGTAACCGTTTTCATTGCCATTGTTAACCCCTCCAAGATTTTATTGGTTCAAAAGATTTCCTATGTACTGGGCACGGTCCATATTTACGAATTGCTTCAAGGTGTTCTGCTGTCCCATATCCTTTATGCTTAGCGAAGCCATACATTGGATACTTCTCATCTAACTCATTCATAAATTGGTCACGTTCTACTTTGGCAATAATAGAAGCTGCTGCAATTGAAGCACTAATTGCATCGCCTTTTATCAAAGATAACGAAGGCATCGTTAGTTGATCTAGTGGTACTGCATCAATCAACACCGCTTTAGGCCTTGGCTGAAGCCCGTTAATTACCATATACATTCCTTTTACAGTAGCCTGATAGATGTTAATTTCATCAATGGTCTGTTCATCAATAATCGCTCTTTCAATAGCAATTGCATGTTGAATAATACAATTATAAATTTCCTCACGCACCTTCGCTGATAATTTTTTTGAATCATTAATTTTAGGTATATGAAAACCTAACGGCAAAATAACAGCAGCAACAACAACTGGGCCTGCCAAAGGACCGCGACCAGCTTCATCGACTCCCGCAATAATGTCATAACCTTTTTCATGATATTCATATTCGTTCAAATATAAATTTTGCACGCGCGCTAATTCACATTGCTCTTTATCCCATTTTCTAACCACTTGGGCAACAGCGGTTCGCGTGTCATTACGAAATATATTGATTTGTTCTTCACAAACATTTTTCTGTAGTAGCATTTCTTTAATGTGTGCAACCGCTAAATTTTTACTATTCATATAAAACTCACTCCAAAAAATTCTTCTTAATTTCTTATATTCGTTACTATACAAAAAAAACCTGTTAAAACGACAAAAGACTGACGAGCATATTACAATCTCATCAGCCTTGAATCTCACTTAGTCTATTATTTTATCTAAAGTAATCAACCCTAATTTGCTAGCTCTAAATTCATTTAGAAGAATCCGCCTTACTTTTTCATGGTCAACAATACCGCCACTACGTAAACACCCACGCTTTGCACCAATCATTTCTAAGATTCCGATACTATCTTGCGGCAATTCTGCTTTTAAATTATATCGTTCAATTAATCGCTCAGGGTATTCCTCGCGCATTATTTTCAAAAAAACATTCATGACCTTTTCCATATCATACACTTCATCATTAATTGCACCAGTAAACGCCAATTTTAGCCCGACTTCAATATCTTTAAATTTCGGCCATAATACTCCCGGTGTATCCAAGAGTTCTAGATTTCTACTAACTTTAATCCATTGCTTACCACGGGTAACACCAGGCTTATCTGCTGTCTTAACAGTTGCTGTTCCAAGTAACCGATTAATCAGCGAAGACTTTCCAACATTAGGAATCCCTAAAATCATCGCACGTGCAGCTCGAGCATTTACACCTTTGTTTACTAACTTATTGACTTTATCCTTAGCTAATTGCTCAACCTTACTGACAAGTGTTTTTGTCCCTTTACCACTCATAGAATCAATGGCAACCACCTGTATATTTTGATTACGAAATTTAGCAATCCATTGTTCAGTCACTTTTGGATCAGCTAGATCCGCTTTGTTCAATGCAATAACACGGGGTTTATCTCCAATAATATCCTTAATTGCTGGATTAGCACTACTATAAGGAATCCTTGCGTCTAATAGTTCAATAACGACATCAACTAATTTTAAGTGATCCTTAATCATCCTTTGTGCTTTTGCCATATGCCCAGGAAACCAATTTATATTTATATTCTCGTCCATTTTTACCTCTTTATTCTATGTTCTTCATAATATAAGTAAACGCCAGTATATAAACATAATAATATTATATACTAGCGTCCAAATTACATACTCATGGTAATGTTTTTAAATTATCAAATGGCCAAAATACCATCATTGCTTTACCTTTGATTAAATCAAAAGGAACAAAGCCAACATCTTTAAAACGGCTATCTTCCGAATTATTTCTATTATCACCCATAACAAAAATATGTCCTTCTGGTACTGTTGATAGCGGATATGATCCTCTTGTCTTATCAAGAATATAATTTTCATTTAATAATTGTTGATTCACAAAGATTCTACCGTCTTTGATTTCAATCGTATCCCCAGGCGTAGCAATGACTCTTTTTATAAAGTCTCTACTAGGGTCTTTCGGATAACGAAATACTAAAATCTCACCTTTTTCTGGTGCTCTAAAACGATAAATAAATTTGTTGACCACCAAACGTTCCTTACTAATTAAAGTTGGTTGCATAGACGGTCCTTCAACTAAATATAATTCAACTATAAAGTATCTAATAAAAAAGGCTAGCACAACCGCTACAAGTATGGATACTACCCAATCTTTTATTTCTTCACCAAGAGATTCTTTATTCATTTAATGTCCTCCTGCTTAAATAAAGAATAGGGACTGAAACCAGTCCCTATTATACTACTAACGTCTTTCTTTAATACGAGCAGCTTTACCTGTAAGGTTACGAAGATAATAAAGTTTCGCACGACGTACAACGCCTTTACGAATCACTTCAATTTTTTCAAGTCTAGGGGAATGTACAGGGAATGTACGTTCAACACCAACACCATAAGAAACACGTCTTACAGTGAAAGTTTCACGAACTCCACCACTTTGGCGAGTAATTACTACGCCTTCAAACATCTGAATACGTTCACGGGTACCTTCGACAACTTTTACGTGTACACGTACAGTGTCTCCAGGAATAAATTCAGGAATGTCTGTGCGAAGTTGTTCTTGTTCTAAAGCTTGAATAATGTTCATTAATATATTTCCTCCTTATTTGAGACGTTCATGGCAATTTTTTTACTCAGAGGACCGTCCATATACATTTAAAAATTATATCATATATTTATAAGAAATTCAATATTTTTTAAATTTCCTGTAATACTCTTATTCACTCCACCATTTTTCGCTAAGCAATCTATCTAATATGATGGCAACTGCTGCCCTGACAGGTAAATGATTATAATCCCCTGGTCCATAGATAGGTTCAAGAATATAATCAAAATTACGCATGACTTGATTTTCAATCCCCCAACCCGTACCAAATAAAATGAGATATGGGCAATCCTCAGTTGCAATTTTTTTTCTTAAATCAGAATAAGAAATTGTATTGGGGTAGATTCTAGCATCTGTGGTAACTATAAACGGTGTTTTTCCTTCGATTTTTTCAATTTCTTTTACAGCAGTTTCAATATCTTTTACCAAGTTTAAAATACTAAAAGCTTCTTTACGATCTGGATGATGCTGCCCACCATAGCCATCTTGCCAATAATTAATTACATCATTTGCAAGTTTTGCTTGGTTTTCCAACGGATGAATAATAAAATACTGTTTGATATTATAGGTACGCGCAGTTCTGGCTATATCATGAATATCAAAGTTAGTCAAAGCGGTAGTCACAATCTCATTATGTTTATTATAAATAGGATAGTGCACTAAACCAATATATGCAGCAGGCATGCTTACTTTCCTCCAAGCTCCTCTTTTATTTCTTTTAATAGCTTATTTTGTTTATCATTTAATTCAATATGATCAATTAAATCCGGTCTATTTATGAAAGTGTTTTTCAGCGATTCTTTCTGGCGCCATGTTTCAATTTTTGCATGATTACCTGATAATAAAATTTCTGGAACAATCAATCCATTAAATTCACGAGGTCTTGTATATTGTGGATGCTCCAACAATCCATTATAAAAAGAATCTGTCGGTGCAGAATGTTCCGAACCAAGTACTCCAGGAATCATTCTTGATGTAGCATCCACAATCACCATTGCTGCAAGCTCGCCACCAGTTAAAACATAATCACCAATAGAAATAGCCTCATCTACAAGATGGTTTGAAATTCTAGCATCAAACCCCTCATAATGCCCACAAATAAAAATCAATTGATCATATGTAGCTAGTTCTCTTGTTTTTTCTTGTGAAAATGGTTTGCCACTCGGACACATTAAAATGACTCTTTTATTTGAAATATTAGTATTTTTCTCAATATGTTCAACTGCGCGAAATATTGGCTCTGGCTTTAATACCATACCGTCTCCGCCACCAAAAGGATAATCATCAACCATCTGGTGCTTATCATATGCAAATTGACGCGGATTTACAAGATTGATATCCAATACTCCCCTATCAATTGCACGTTTAATAATGCTACAGCCAAAAGGACCTGTAAACATATCTGGAAATAAGGAAACTATATCAATCCGCATAACTATTCCATCTCTTCTTGAAGTATAATATCCATTCTACCAGCTTCAATATCTATATTGGTAACAACTTTTTTCAAAGCCGGAATCAATGTCTGTTTTCCAGCATTATTTGCTATATAAACATCATTACTACCCGTTTTTAATATTTGTTCAATCTTACCAAGTCTTTCATTCTTTTCATTATAAACTTCTAATCCGATAATATCAAAGTTGTAATACTCGCCAGCCGCTAGCGGTGGTACATCTTTACGATCTACTTGAATCAATTTACCTTTCAATGGGTCAATATCACTACGATTATCGATCCCCTTGAATTTTAATATAATAAATTGTTTATTATATTTTACATTATTAATTTCTAATTTTATCTGCTCATCTATAAATACACTCTTTAAATTCTGAAATCTATCAGGAAAATCTGTTAATGGAATTATACGAACTTCACCCCGCACGCCGTGCGGGGCACCAATTCTACCAATAATAACTTTTGACATTATTAACTACGAAAAGCCAATACTTTGCCGTCTTCTAAAAGAATCTCAGCATTAAGTAATTGTGGCAATTCATCCCCAACTTTAATTTCAACAATACGTTCTAATGTTCCTTGAACAATTTCAGAGCCGATTTCTAATTGAGCAGTTTCTTTTAATTTTTCTAATAGATGATTTTTTAATTCAAGACGTTTTTGTTTTTCGCCTTCTACTTGGTGTCTTAATCCAACTAAACCTTGGGCATCTTGCTTAGCTTGTTCAGCCATAATACGTTTTGCATGAAATTCAATTTGTTGTAATTCAAGATCAGCTTTTTGAATATTTTCTTGAATTTCAGTAGATAACTGTTTTTTTAAATTTTCAGTAACTTTAGCTTTAATCGTAATTGGACATTTTAAAGTCATGCTTTCCATGTTTTAAAACCACCTTTAATTATTTTATCAAATCATATCTAACACTTTATTTATGATAAACAAGTAGCGGCAATAATCCCTACTTATAAAATAAGAGGTTTGTTGCCGCATAGTTTAAATAATTTCAACTATTACTTTTTTGTTTTCACGGGTAGAAGCCGCTTTCACAACGGTACGTAAAGCTTTAGCAATACGACCTTGTTTACCGATTACTTTTCCCATGTCATCCGGAGCAACATGTAATTCACAAACAGTAATATTATTACTTTCTGTTTCTTTTACAACAACTTGCTCTGGATCTTGTACTAATGCTTTGGCGATAACTTCAACAATTTCTTTCATCGTTAATTACGCCTCTTTCTTAGTGCGTTTTGCTTCATCCCATTTAGCCATGATACCTTGTTTGCTAAATAAAGATTTAACAGTATCAGTAGGTTGAGCACCTTTACTCATCCATTCAAGAGCCTTCTCTTCATCAATTTTGATGATAGCAGGTTCTTTAGTAGAATCATAATGTCCTAAAATTTCAATAAAACGACCATCACGTGGAGCACGAGAATCAGCTACAACCACACGATAAAACGGGTTCTTTTTAGCACCCATACGATTTAAACGAATTTTAACTGCCATGAAAATTTCACCTCCTTTATAAACTTTAAGAAAATTATTTCATAAAAGGTAACTTAAAATTGCCAAAACCTTTGCCACTTTTTTGTAAGCCCTTCATTTTCTTAATCATTTTTTTGGCTTCCGCAAATTGTTTTAATAATTTATTCACATCTTGTACTCTTGTACCGCTACCTAAAGCAATACGTTTACGTCTACTACCATTGATGATATTAATATCACGACGTTCTTTCGGTGTCATTGAATAAATAATTGCTTCAATATGTTTCAGTTCTTTTTCATCAAACTCAACATCGCCAAGTTTTTTCTTTAAATCTCCCATACCTGGAAGCATATTTAAAATTTGTTCCATAGAACCAAGTTTTCTTACTTGTTGCATTTGCGCAAGAAAATCATCTAGTGTAAAATCATCTTTACGAAATTTCTTTTCCATTGCTTGTGCTTGGTCTAAATCGAATGTTGATTGAGCTTTTTCAATCAAGCTCAATACATCACCCATCCCTAAAATACGAGATGCCATTCGATCTGGATGAAATTGTTCTAAAGCTTCTAGTTTTTCACCCATACCAACAAATTTAATTGGACAACCAGTGACTGCTTTTACTGAAAGAGCGGCTCCACCACGAGCATCACCATCAAGTTTAGTTAAAATAACACCATCTAAACCAAGATCTGTATTAAAACTTTCTGCAACATTTACTGCATCTTGACCAGTCATGGCATCTACCACCAATAAAATCTCATGGGGTTTAACATTTTGCTTAATTGACTTCAGTTCTTGCATCAACTCTTCATTAATATGAAGACGACCAGCTGTATCAATAATTACAATATCATTAGCATGCGCATTTGCTTGTTCAATCGCTTTCTGCGCAATTGTAACCGGGCTTGTACCTTCTGGCAAAGAAAAAACAGGTATATCTAACTGTTCACCCAGTACTTGTAATTGCTTTATCGCCGCTGGACGATAAATGTCTGCGGCTACTAATAACGGACGCTTGCTTTGTTTTTTTAATGACAATGCAAGTTTACCTGCTGAAGTAGTTTTCCCAGCACCTTGTAAACCTACCAACATAATTACTGTTGGTGGTCTTGACGAAATATTAATACGACTTTGCGTTCCACCCATCAAAGTGGTCAACTCATCATTTACAATCTTTATTACAACTTGTGCAGGCGTAAGTGCTTCTAAAACATCTTGTCCAATTGCGCGTTCTTTAATCTTAGCAATAAAATCTTTTACGACTTTAAAATTAACATCTGCTTCTAAAAGTGCCATACGCACTTCACGCATTGCCTCATTTACATCATCTTCTGTTAATTTTCCATGACCACGCAATTTTTTGAAAGTCTGTTGTAATTTATCAGCTAAACCCTCAAAAATCATGTTCTGCCTCCTCGGTCTTACCAATTAACTTGGAAAGCTTTATTAATATGTCCCTTATCTCAACTCTATCGTTTAAACTTGCTGGCAAATTATCAACAGCATCATAAATTTCCTGTATCTCTTGCTTTTCTCGTTGATAACGTTCTACCAAACCAAGTTTCTTTTCATACTCTTCTAACACCTGTTCAGACCTATGAATAATATCATAAATAGCCTGACGTGAAACCCCAAATTGATCTGCAATTTCTGACAAAGATAAATCATTTAAAAAGTGCATTTCAAGACAACGTTGTTGTTTTTCTGTAAGTAATGCACCATAAAAATCAAATAGCACACTGATTTTTAATAATTTATCTAACATAATTAATCACCCATCACTGTCTCTATACAGCAAATACCTGACAAGGTAATTCACTTGACTTACTTATTATACATAAGAGAATTAATCATGTCAAGCTTTTTTACTTGTCATTAAATAAAGCTTTTGCAAAATCATTTGAATTAAATGGACGAAGATCGTCCATACCTTCACCCACACCAATCCATTTAATCGGCATTTTTAATTCTGATTTAATACCAATAACAATGCCACCTTTAGCTGTACCATCCAATTTAGTCAGAACGATACCTGATACTGGGGCGACTTTTGAAAAGAGCTCAACCTGATTAATTGCATTTTGCCCTGTTGTTGCATCTAATACCAATAATGTTTCATGTGGCGCATCTGGTATTTCACGTTTTATAACACGACTAATTTTTTTCAATTCTTCCATAAGGTTAAATTTGGTATGTAAACGCCCTGCAGTATCAATAATGAGTATATCTACATTTCGTGCTTTTGCAGCTTTAACTGCATCAAAAGCAACCGCTGCCGGATCGGATCCCTCCAAATGTTTAATGACATCCGCGTGAATTCTCTCGCCCCATATTTCTAATTGATCAATTGCCGCTGCCCGGAAAGTATCGGCTGCCGCTAGCATAACCGTCTTACCTTGTTTCTTGTAATAATTACCAAGTTTACCAATTGTCGTTGTTTTACCAACTCCATTAACACCTACAACAATAATAACTGTCGGTGAGTTCTCTGCAATAATGATAGTATCTTCATCTTCATTTAAAAGTGTGCTAATCTTCTCCTGTATAAATGGTCTTAAATCTTCTGGTGTTTTTATCTCTTTACTTTTAATTCCTTTACGAATTTCTTCCATCAACTTCGTCGATGTTTTTACCCCTACATCGGCCATAATAAGAGCTTCTTCTAAATCATCTAAAAGTTCATTATCAATTTTTGCATACCCAACAATAATTTGTTCAATTTTTTCAGTAAAGTTCTTCCTTGTTGTTTCTAATCCATTTTTTAATTTATCAAAAAAACCCATAAATATACCCTCCAATAAATACTAACTGATTTCATCTTCTAATTTTACTGAAATTACTTTTGAAACCCCTGAATCCTGAACTGTAACACCATGCATAACATCAGCCACTTGCATCGTCCCTTTACGATGTGTTACCACAATAAATTGTGTATTTCCGGCAAATTCTTTTAAAAATGAACCAAACCGATTTACATTGGCTTCATCTAATGGAGCATCAATTTCATCTACTACGCTAAAAGGTGCTGGCTTAAAACTTAAAAAAGCAAATAATAAAGCAATTACTGTTAAAGCGCGCTCCCCACCAGACAATACCGATAAGCTTTGCAATTTCTTGTCAGGCGGCTGCACACTAATCTCTATTCCTGCCTCAAGAACATTTTTGTTATCATTTAGTAATTCTAATTTAGCTTGTCCACCACCAAACAACTTAATAAAAATATCCCCGAAAAATTCATTAATCTTTGCAAACGCATCAATGAATTGTTTTGACATCGTAGTATCAATCTCTTTTATGATGCCATCTAAATATTCTTTTGCAATAATTAAATCATTCGCTTGTTTTTGCATAAAATGAAATCTTTCATTCAATGCTTCGTATTCTTGAATCGCATTTGGATTAATATTCCCCAAGGCTGCCATATTCATTTCTAATATTTTAATTTGTTTATTTAATGTATCATTATCTTCATTTAACTTTGTTGCCTTAGCCTCTTCAATAGATACTGCATAAATTTTTTCTAATTGTTCCAAGCAATTATCTACTTCAAACTGATATTTAGTATGTAAGATATCAATTTGATGAATTCTATTTTGCAACTCATTGTTTTTCTTGCGCAATTCTCTAATTTCTTTATCATTATCTTGTACTTTAGCTAACTTATCAAGTTTTACCATATGAAAATTATTATAGTCTTTTTCTGCAATATTCTTTAAATCTTTAAGCTGTATATTTAAAGTATTTATCGTTGTTAGCTGCTTTTCTACACTATGTAAATTATGTTGCATTTTATCAAAATCATTTTGCAAGCTTATGACATTTTGCTGATATAACTTCAATTCGTCACTTAACGTTTGACTCATTTCTTCATTTTGTAGAATTTGTTGTTGTAACATTCTACTTTTAATTTTTACATCGACTAAATTTTCTGTTATCTTATTTTTTTCTACGTTTAAATCTTTTAATAATAAAACTGCATTTTCATCATCTGTTTTTTGCACAAAATCTAAATTTTCAAGTATACTAATATTTTCTTCTGCCTTTAAAATATCAGATTGCATCTTATTAAGTTCACCTTGACTCAAACTGAACTGTTTGCTTAAATTTTCTAATAAAGCCTTATTACGATCCAATTCTAGGTTAGACTTTTCACTATACACTCTCAGTTCAGCTTGTTTTACTTGAATTTGTTGCTGTTCATTATTAATAAGAAGAACCTTTTGTTGATATTGTTCTAAGTTACCTTCCCATGATACTTTTTTCAATTGATATTCTTCTAAATTTCGTTCTGCTTCTACTATTTTTTTCTTCACACTTTCAATTTCACTTGCTCTATTTAAAAAGCTAGCTTCACGTCGAGCACCACTACCTCCAGTCAAAGAACCACCTGGATTAAGTAATTCGCCTTCTAATGTTACAATTCTCACTTTAAAATTTTGTTTTTTTGCTAATTGAACAGCAACATCAATATTTGTAACAACAATTGTTCTTCCCAATAAATACTCTATTATTTTATTATATTTAGGCTCAGAACTTACTAGCTGATCGGCATACCCGATAAAGCCTGCAAAATCAGCAATACTTTTGTCATTCTGGTATCTTACTCCCGTAACAATTGTATTCAATGGTAAAAAAGTAACTCGACCTAGTTTTTCTTTTTTTAAATAAGCAATTGCTTGTTTTGCAATGGAATCATTTTCTGTAACAACATTTTGTAAATTACCACCAAGTGCAATTTCTATAGCAGTAATAAATCGATCTGGCACAGAAATAATTTCTGCAACTGCACCACAAACTCCCAAATTCCATAAAAAATTGTTTTTTAACACTATTTTTGTCGCTTTTCCGAAACCTTCATATTCTTTTTGCATTCCATCTAAAAAGCGCAGTCTAGTTTTAGCTTCGTTTAATATCTGTAACCATGTATTGATTTTTAAATTAACTTGTTTTATCTGATCCGTAAATTCCTGTATTTTAAAAGCAAATTGTTTTCTTACGCTATCACTTTTCTGAATTTCTATAACAAGATTAGCTAAATCATTTTTAATTTTAGCAAAATTAGATTGTTCTGTTTCAATTTGCAAACAATACAATGATTTTTCGTCATCTAAGGAAGAAATAGACTCTTTTAATTTCTCTATATCTCTTTTTAAAACATTTAGCTTATTTGTCTCATTTACTAGATTTTGCATCTGAATAAAAGAGTTTTCTTTTATTCTAGTAATTTCATCTTCTGCATTTTTGATTTTTACTATTAACTGTTGTTCAATTTCCATTTGTTCTAACAACAAAGTCTCGACTTTACTTGATTCCTGCTTAAATTGAACTAAATTTTCCTGTATTCTATTTAACTTACTTTTGGTGTCACTATACTTCTTCTCTGTAACTTCAATATCAGCCTTAAAACGCAGTTTATTTTCTTCGCTCTGTCTCATTCTTTCTTGGCAAACAGCAATATCACTATTGTTTTTTTCAATTTTCACATTAAGTTCATTATTTTTTTCAACTAATAATTGTAATGATTTTTCAACTTCAACAAGCTCATTGTTTAGCTGTTCTTTTACTACTTCTTGCAAATTTAATTGCGTACTTATATTCTGATCATCCTGAATTACAAGATTTTTTTGTTTTTTGCTATCGCTTAAAAAGTCATTATATTTATCAAAATTATTCATTAAAACAGTTAATTTTGACCTACGAAAATTCTCATTAAGTTCGTTATATTTTTGCGTTTTTATTGCACTTTCTGATAATGGCTCTAACTGATTTTCTATTTCTGAAATAATATCTGAAACACGTAAAATATTCTGCTGTGTATCATCTAACTTACGAAGTGATTCACGTTTTCGATTGCGATATTTTGTAATACCTGCTGCTTCTTCAAATAAAACTCTACGCTCTTCCGGTTTGCTATTGAGTACCTGATCAATCTTGTTTTGGCTTATAACACTCAAAGCGTCTCTTCCCAGACCAGTATCGGCAAATAATTCGTGAATATCCTTTAATCGGCATTGCGCCTTATTGATATAATATTCGCTCTCACCCGATCGAAAAATTCTCCGTGTTACAATAACTTCTTTAAAATCTAGAGATAATTGTCTATCACTATTATCAAAGGTTAAAGAAACTTCTGCTACTCCTAATGCGCGGCGTGTACTGCTCCCCGAGAAAATAATATCCTCCGTCTTAATGCCCCGCAAGTTTCTGACATTTTGCTCACCTAAAACCCATTTTATCGCATCTGTGATGTTACTTTTACCACTACCATTTGGACCGACAATTGCTGTAATTCCTTTATCAAATTCAATTTCTAATTTATCTGCAAAAGACTTAAATCCATATGCTTCTAATTTTTGTAATTGCAAAAATATTCACCAACCTATTATTTCCTAAACATTTAATATAATTATACACTAATTTGGGTAATATGAGCAAAATAGTAAACGATTAATTTTTAACGTGGTTCTACAATAAAGCGAATTGCTGTTCTCTCTTCCCCATCAATTATGATTTCAGAAAAAGCAGGAATCGTAATTAAATTAACTCCGTTTGGTGCTACAAACCCACGCGCAATTGCTATTGCTTTTATCGTTTGATTTACTGCTCCAGCACCAACTGCCTGTATTTCAACAACACCTTTTTCTCTCAATACCGCAGATAACGCACCGGCTACTGCTTTTGCATTTGATTGTGCAGATACTTTTAGTACTTCCATTAAGAAACCTCCTTTGGGATAAGAACTTTGTTTTAAGTTATTCTTAATGCAAGCTAAATATTACTTATTATATTGAGATTCAAAATATATTGTTCTCCATTACATTCAACTTCAATTTGCCCTATTTTCATTGAGTCTTGTTTAAACAGAATATTTTGGAGTTGAAATGTACGATACCATGTATTTGTATTTGTGTTTTTCATTCCACGCACTTTAGATGTATCCTTAACATGATGATGTATAATAACTTCCTTACCTTTTATATTTAGACCTTCAAAAAATTGTGAAATCATGATATTAAACAGATACATATCAACCATTTCACCGAAAGCCGAATGATATGGTCCTGCAATTACTACTTCATGATTATCTAAAGCTTCGGTTGCTTGAAGCCCTACTCGAATGACAGGAATATGATTCCTCTCAAACAGCAATTTCATAATAGCACAATATTTAACTGCAGTATCTAAGTCTAACGGCACATATTGTTTTTCATAAAATAATGTAGCTAACTTTGTATTTACTAAAACTAAAGTAGGGTAAATTCGGACAAAATCAGGTTTTAACTTTAACGTTTGATAAACCGTGTTCATCATCTGCAACAAATTGTCTTTTGGTAATCCAGGCATTAGTTGAATGCCTAGTTTTAAATTTGTCTGCCGGATACACTGAACTGCTGTAAAAACACTTTCCTTATTATGTCCTCTCTGAGAAGCAGCTAAAACTTGATTATCCAAGGACTGTACGCCTAATTCGATAATACTAACACCATACTTCAAAAGGTTATCCAAAATGGTTTTACTTATACAATCAGGTCTAGTAGATATCCTGATTGCATGAATTTTATCATTTTTCAAAAAATGATATGCTGGCGTTAATAACTCAATTTGTTTTTTTATATTTAGCGCTGTAAAACTTCCCCCATAAAAAGCAACTTCAATATGACGTTCTTTATTAATTCCACTTAAATGCCGATTTATTGTTTCATTAATAAATTCTGCAGTGACATCGGTTTGCATCGCAGTAATTTTGTGTTGATTACAAAATACACACTGATTCTGACAACCATAATGCGGAATAAAAATAGGAATAATATAATTTTTCATGATAACCTCATAATAAAAATGGATGACCTCTAAGTCACCCATTTTTTCAATCACTTAATTTATTTAATTTTATTAAAGCCTCTTTTGCTGAATTTTGTTCAGCTTCCTTTTTGCTTTTTCCCATACCACTGCCAAATTGTTCATGATTTATAGTTACAGCAATATGAAAAATTTTATTATGATCTGGACCACTTTCAGATATTATTTCATAACTAATCTTATTATCGCTATTTCTTTGGACAACTTCTTGTAATAATGTTTTATAATCTTGAATATAATTTCCGTTTTTTATACTTAACAAATCACCTTTTAATTGATTTAATATAAAATTTGTAGCATGATCAATACCATGATCTAAATAAATTGCCCCGATAATAGATTCAAAAGCATCTGCTAAGATAGAAGCACGCGCTCTACCACCAGTTGCCAATTCACCTTTACCAAATAAAAGATAGCTCCCCACATTTAACACTGCTGCCCGTTTTGCTAAAGTACCTTCACATACAATCGACGCCCTTGCTTTCGTTAACTCTCCCTCAGGAAGATTCGTAAAATGCTGAAATAAATACGTACTAATCACTAATTCAAGCACAGCATCTCCTAAAAATTCTAAGCGTTCATTATGAAGAATATGTGATTTTTTAGCTTCATTCGCAAATGAAGTATGCGTAAGCGCTTGATCAAGTAAATTCCAATTATTAAATACAATGCCTAATTCTTTCGCTACTTCCATTAAAGCTACTTGTCTATCTTTATTAAACCCTTTTTGCGTATTCATTTTATTTAACGTATTTCTTTAAAATGAGACATGCATTATGCCCACCAAATCCTAGTGAATTTGATAAAGCAACATTTACTACTTTTTCACGAGCTTGATTAGGTACATAATCTAGATCTAATTCTTCATCAGGTTCAGTATAATTGATGGTCGGAGGCATAATATTATTATCAATCGTTAATGCCGTAGCAATACATTCTATACCACCAGCGGCGCCAAGTAAATGCCCCGTCATAGATTTAATAGAACTCACTGATAACTCATAAGCATGCTTACCAAATAAAGATTTAATTGCTGCAGTTTCCGTTAAATCATTCAAATGTGTTGAAGTACCATGTGCGTTAATATAATCAATCTGCTCAGGCTTTAGATTAGCATCTTTTAGTGCTTTTTCCATGCATTTAGCAGCTTGTACTCCGCCTGGTGATGGAGATGTAATATGATAGGCATCAGAGTTCGAACCATAGCCTACAACTTCTGCATAAATATATGCGCCACGTTCCAATGCATGTTCTAAACTCTCTAAAATAACAACACCAGCGCCTTCGCCCATAACAAAACCACTACGCTTTTTATCAAATGGACGAGAAGCCTTTTGTGGTTCATTATTGTAATCACTACACAATGCCTTCATCGAACAAAAGCCGGCTACAGCAGCAGGAGAAATACAAGCTTCTGTTCCACCAGCTACCATAACTTCAGCTTCACCATGCTGAATAAGCTTAAATGCATCACCAATAGAATTAGTACCAGTAGCACACGCTGTTACAACGCAACTACTTGGACCATTCAATTTAAATATAATAGAAGTTTGCCCCGCCGCCATATTTCCAATCATCATCGGAATAAAAAATGGACTAACACGACCTGGTCCCTTATCAAAAAGAGTAGTGTATTGATTATGTAAGGTCTCAATACCGCCGATTCCTGTACCAATAATAACGCCAATACGATCACGATCTTCTCTGTCTAAATCCATTTTCGAATCTTCAAATGCTAACTTAGTAGCAGCAACTGCAAATTGTGTACATCTATCCATTCTTTTTGATTCTTTTTTATCAATATATTCTGTAGGATCAAAATCATGTACCTCTCCTGCAACTTGAGCTGTATATTCAGTTGCATCAAAGCGCGTAATTTTATCAATACCAGATTTTCCTTCTAAAAGGGCATTCCAAAATGCATCCTTACCTATACCTATAGGTGTAATTGCACCAATCCCCGTAATAACTACTCTATTTTTCACCCGAAGCACCTCACCTAATTTATTGCTTCAACTTCTGCTTGAAGTCTAGCAAATATTTCTTTAACAGGTAATATTTCTTTTATTTTATGAATGTATTCGCCTGTAAACACCAAACCATTTTCAACATCACCCTGTTGTGCACGAATTAATGCTTTTATGATACAAAAATTTTGTTTACAATGTTTTAAGCACGCGTCACATGAATCAACTGGCGAATTACCTTCTATTATTTTCTCAGCAAAAGGGTTGCGTACTGCACGCCCCGGAAGCCCCACAGGACTATTTATTACTACAACATCTTCAGCTTTTGCTTTTAGATAAAATTCTTTCAAAGCTGGAGCTGCATTAGATTCTTCACTAGCTGCAAATCTAGTACCCATTTGTACACCATCTGCGCCAAGTTTTATAAGTTCAACAATATCACTGCCTGACATAACACCACCAGCAGCAATAACCGGTATCTTTACTGCTTCTCTGATTCCAGGAATTAACGATTTTATCGATTGATCCGTACCTAAATGACCACCAGCTTCTTTTCCTTCGACAATAACCGCCGATGCTCCAAGCGCTTGTGATATTTTTGCTAATTTTACAGAAGAGACAATAGGTACAATTGGAGTATTAGACTCCTTACCTAACCCAAACATATCACGTGAAAAACCAGCACCAGCTACTACTAAATCAATACCTTCACTGATAGCAGTCTTAACTATTTCACTAAATTTTCTTGCTGCAACCATAACATTTATTCCTATAACGCCTGTTGTCAGCGATCTTGCCAATCTTATCTCATAACGCAACTCATCCATAGTCATACCAGATGCAGCAATAAGTCCAATACCACCAGATTCTGCAACAGCAGCAGCTAAGCGAGCTGTTGATAAACGTATTGCCATACCACCTTGAATAATAGGTACTGTTGCAACCTTTGTACCAATTTTTAGTTCTGGAAGTTTCAAGAATAACTCCTCCAATCAATACGTATTACCTTTAGAAAGTCCCGCAAAATTTTCACGGGACTTTCAATACAGTAAGACTCAAACTTATTTGTTTTGGTCTATGTAGGTCACAGTATCTTTTACAGTTTTAATTTTTTCAGCTATTTCATCAGGAATTTCAACACTAAATTCCTCTTCAAAAGCCATTATTAATTCAACAATATCAAGAGAATCTGCTCCTAAATCGTCAATAAATGTAGAATCAATAGAAACATCATCGGCTTCAACGCCAAGTTGTTCCACTACGATTTCTCTAACTTTTTCAAATGTTGACATGTTGTTCACCTCCCCCCCAAAAGACTAATAATTTATATTTACATTACCATCCCGCCATCAACATTTAATGTCTGTCCAGTAATGTAAGATGCTTCATCAGAAACTAAAAACATAACAGCATTTGCTACATCCTTAGCATCGCCCAATCTAGCCAATGGAATTCTTGATACTAATTCTTCTTTAACTTGATCGGCTAAAACTGATGTCATGTCAGTTTCAATAAAACCAGGTGCCACCGTATTAACAGTAATCCCACGCGATGCCAGTTCTTTTGCCATTGACTTAGAAAAGCCAATAACTCCAGCCTTTGCAGCTGCATAATTTGCCTGACCAGCATTACCAGTTAAGCCAACAACCGATGCCATATTTACAATTCTACCTGATTTTTGCTTCATCATAATTCTTGATACTGACTTAGTGGTATTATAGATACCTTTTAGGTTTGTATTTATAACATCGTCCCAGTCATTTTCTTTCATACGCATTAATAAATTATCACGTGTAATTCCAGCATTGTTAACTAAAATATCAATTTTACCATATTCTTTACTAATATTTTTAATCATATCCTCAACAGTTTCTGTATTTGCGATATCAGCTTGAATAAGCATAGCTTTTCCACCTGCATCAACAATCATACTTTCAACTTCTTGTGCTGCTTTTACATTTCCTGCATAATTTACAACAACTGTTGCACCAGCTTCTGCTAAGCGAAGTGCAATAGCGCGACCAATTCCGCGTGATGCTCCAGTAACAAGAGCAATCTTACCGTCTAAAAGCATTTTAACGAACCTCCTTGAAATAATCAAGAGTTTTTTCTAAAGATTCGATATTTTCTACATTAAAATTTGTAATTTCTTTATTTATTTTTTTGTTAAAACCATTTAAAACTTTCCCCGGCCCAACCTCAACAAATAAATCTGCACCAAATTTTTGTATTTCAGCAACACAGTCTTCCCACTTCACAGGGCTTGCTGCTTGCTCGATCAAACTCGTTTTAATCGCATTAGCTTCTACTAGTATTTTGCCGCTAACATTTACCACCACAGGAATCGATGCATTATTTAATGTAATCTTATCCAAAGCTAAAGCTAATTTTTCAGAAGCAGGTTTCATTAACGCACTATGAAATGGCGCACTTACTGGTAATACAACAGTTTTTCTCGCTCCAGCTTCTTTTAAGAGCTCACAGGCTCTTTCAACGCCCCTTGACGTTCCTGCTATAACAACTTGTCCAGGACAATTAAAGTTAACAGCTTGAACCAATTCAAACTCAGCGCTTACTTTATTACAAACGTCAATAATAATATTTCTTTCTAAGCCTAGGATTGCAGCCATACCACCTTGTCCAATCGGGACTGCTTCTTGCATAAAAGCACCACGTTGTCTAACAAGATGTACTGCATCCTCAAATTTCAATGTTCCAGCCGCTACTAATGCAGAATATTCACCAAGACTATGTCCGGCAACAATTTCAGGAAGAACACCATGTTGTTTTAAAATTTCATAACAAATAACACTAACCGTTAAAATCGCTGGCTGCGTATTAAATGTTTTACGTAAATCTTCTTCTGGTCCATTAAAACACATATCTTTAATAGAAAAGCCTAAAACATCATCAGCTTTTTTAAAAAGTTCTTTCGCTATATCATATTTTTCAAATAATTCTTGTCCCATCCCAATAGTTTGTGAACCTTGACCTGGAAATACAAAAGCAATTTTACTCATTTTACAGCTCCTCATTTAAGCTTTATTTACAAATATTCTTTATATCATTCATAACATTAGGTATCCCATTTACCAAATCTTGTACGATAGCATCAACACTCTTAAGCTCAGCTAGCATGCCAGAAATTTGTCCAATCATAACTGAACCGTTATCAACATCACCTTTATGTGTTGCTAGATGTAATTTACCCGCACCGATTTTTTCTAGTTCTTCGACAGACGCACCATTCTTTTCTAATTCAAGGTACTCACGAGTCAATTTATTGGCAATTACTCTCACGGGGTGACCTGTCGAAACGCCTGTAATCACAGTGGAACGATCTTTGGCTTTTAAAACAGCTTTTTTATAATTTTCATGGGCAATACATTCTTCAGAAGCAACAAAACGGGATCCGATTTGTACGCCTTGTGCACCTAATGCGAACGCTGCTACCATTCCGCGTGAATCAGCAATTCCACCAGCAGCAATAACTGGAATATCTACTGCATCAACAATCTGTGGCACAAGTGCCATTGTTGTAATTTCTCCAATATGTCCACCACTTTCCATTCCTTCAGCGATAACCGCGTCCACCCCCGTACGAGCTAGACGTTTCGCTAATGCAACAGAAGCAACAACTGGTATTACTTTACTTCCAATTTCTTTTAAAGCTGGGATATATTCTCCAGGATTGCCAGCACCAGTAGTAACAACTGGTACTTTCTCATCAATAACAACTGCCATAACCTCTTTTACAAATGGCGACATTAACATAATATTAACGCCAAAAGGTTTATTAGTAAATGATTTTGCTTTCCTAATTTCATTTCTTAAAGCGTCTGGCGGCATATGTCCAGCGCCGATAATACCCAAACCACCAGCATTAGATACAGCAGCAGCCAATTCAGAAGTACCTATCCAAGCCATACCACCTTGCATGATTGGATATTTAATATTTAATAATTTACAAATATCACTATTAAACAAAATATTAATCCTCCTTAGCCCATTTCATAACACATGATGCCCACGTAAGACCAGCACCAAAACCAACTAACACAACAACATCACCTTTTTTAACTCTACCTGATTCCACAGCTTCGGATAAAGCAATCGGTATCGAAGCTGCGGAAGTATTTCCATACTTGTCAACATTTACTACAACTTTATCCATTGGTAAATTCAAGCGCTTTGCCGCTGACTTTATAATGCGAATATTTGCTTGATGCGGTATTAAACAATCAATATCATTTGGCTTTAAACCAGCAACATTTAAAGATTTCAATGCTGCCTCGCCCATAATTTTTATCGCAAATTTAAAAACTTCACTACCATTCATATGAATATAATGCAATTTATCTTCAATCGTTTTGGTAGTAGCAGGATGTAAACTTCCACTAGCAGGAACATTTAAGAAATCTCCACCAGAACCATCCGCTCCAAGTTCAATTCCTAATATACCATAGCCGTCGTCTACTTGGCTTAAAACAGCCGCGCCTGCACCATCACCAAATAAAATGCAAGTATTTCTATCTTCCCAATTTATAAGTTTTGATAAAGTTTCCGCTGCTACTACAAGCACTTTTTTATACATACCAGATTTGATAAATTGACTACCAACACTAATTCCATATACGAAGCCTGAACAAGCTGCTGACAAATCAAAAGCTGCAGCATTCACGGCCTTTAATTTATTTTGAATGATACACGCCGCCGATGGAATTACGGTATCCGGTGTTAATGTAGCAAAAATAATTAAATCAATTTCTTCCGGAGATACATCGGCATTTTTCAATGCATTTTCAGCTGCATGGATTGCAATTTCCGAAGTAGGAACATTTTCATCAGCAATTCTACGTTCACTGATTCCAGTACGATCAACAATCCATTCATTGTTTGTCTCTACCATTTTTTCCAAATCGAAATTTGTTAATACTTTTTCGGGAACATAATAACCAGTACCAATAATTCCAACACTTATATCTTTAGTTTGCATTATCTAATATTTCCTCCTTTGCAATATTCTCTCTAATATGTTCTAAAACATTTTTACTAACATATTCATTTGCAACGCCTATGGCACTTTTTATCGCCTTTGCATTGGAACTACCGTGACAAATAATAAAACAACCGTTAACACCTAGGAGCGGTGCCCCACCATATTCTGCATAGTCAATTTTTTTACTCAACTTCTTCAAAGTAGGTGCCAACATTAATGCTGCTAATTTTGTGAAAACATTACTTTCCTTGATTGCATCTTTAATTAATTTAATGATTGTTTTCGCAAGACCTTCGCCAAATTTAAGTACTACATTTCCAACAAAGCCATCACAAACAACAACGTCAACACTACCATTAGGAATGTCTCTTCCTTCTGCATTTCCAACAAAATTAATTGTATTTAAGCTTTCTAGTAATGGATATGTAGCTAATACTTGCTCATTTCCTTTTGTCGCTTCTTCACCAATATTTAACAAACCAACTCTAGGATTTTCTATACCGAAAACATACTCAGAATAAATAGATCCCATAATTGCACTTTGCACCAATTGGTGAGGTTTGCTATCGACATTTGCACCTGAATCTAAAAGCATAGTCACACCATTAATATTAGGCATTGGTGTTGCTATTGTTGGTCTATCAATACCTTTTATTCTCCCCAAGCCGAATAAAGCTGCTGCAACAGCAGCTCCCGTACTGCCCGCTGATAAAACTGCATCACAGATACCATCTTTCACTAAACGAGTAGCTACAACAATAGAGGAATCTTTTTTCCTTCTTACAGCAGCACCTGGATGCTCGTCCATGCCTATAACATCATTGGCATGATGTATAGAAATCTTCAGATTTTTCCAGTCAGGCGATTGTTCTAGAACAGTTTTAATTTTCATTTCATCTCCAACTAAAACGATTTCACAATCATATTCCTTGGCAGCTGCTATTACACCTAGCACTATCTGCTCTGGAGCAAAATCGCCCCCCATAGCATCAACCGCAATCTTCATATACTAGGTCCCCCCATTATTCTAACGAAACCATGATAAACTTCGCTCGAAACACTTCTTGTGTCTCATTTCTAGTTTTAACCCAAATAAAGTATTTATTGCCTCTTATTTTAACTATTTCAGCTTTCGCAACTAACTTTTCTCCAATATGTACTGGAATCTTATATTTTATATTAGCCACTCCAGTTACTGCTGTCGGAGCATCAATAACTGCAAGGGCTAATGAATTGGCCTGGGAAAAAACATGATGTCCGCGAGCAACTTGTGTCTTTTCAAAAACCATCTCTTCCGTGATCTTCATCAACGAAATCCCTGATTTTCCAAGTTCTACATCAATTAACTCACCAACAACATCTCCACTTGCAATCGACTTTACTTTAGTTTGTGCGTTTTCAGCCATTTTTTTTATGCGTTCACGCAGCTCTGGAATACCTAGTTCCAAACGGTCTAAACGTATTGTTTGAATACTAACATGTAATAACTTCGCCAATTCTTCATCCGTAAGAAAAGGTTTTTCTTTCATATTATTCAACAATAATTGTTGTCTAATTTTCTTTTTTACACGCATCATACACTTATCACCTTTTTTTAGTACTAGATACTATAACCAGTTGTCATTAACCATTATAAACATACTATATAAAAAAGGCAAGTAAAAAGAATGAGCAAGATATAAGTTAACTTATATCTTGCTCATATCGAAACAAATTATTCTGCTACTTCAATAACTAGTTTACCATTGTAGTGACCACATTCAGAACATACACGATGTGGCATTTTAGGTTCATGACATTGCGGACATGCAATAAGACCAGGAACAGTTAATTTCCAATTAGCACGACGCTTATCACGACGAGCTTTAGACATTTTGCGTTTAGGTACTGCCATTTATTACACCTCCTTAAAACAAATCAGGTGAAAACTCCCCCGATTCTCGATTAATTCTTATTAAAAAGTTTTTGTAATGCCGCAAGTCTAGGATCCATAATATGTCGATCGCAGCCACAATCTTTTTCATTCAGATTAGCACCGCACTTAATACACAATCCACGACATTCAGAACTACATATGTTATTTAGTGGCTGTGATAATAATATAGCTTCTCGAACCAAATCAGAGATATCTATATAGTCGCCACTAAAACCAATCATCTCATCAGAATCTAAAACAATGTCATCTACTCTTTTATATTCCTCCGAAAAAGAAAACTCTTGTTTGTGAGTGAAATTTTCTAGGCAACGATCGCATTGAAAATGCTTCAGTAAATCAATATTTCCACTTACCTTAAAAGCATTACCAGTATTAACAATGTAACCTTTTACTGTTATATCACCCTGAATCGAATACTGATCAACAATAACATCAAGATCATTAGCAGAAGTAACAAATTCAAATATGTACTGTTCACCAATATTTTCTTGAGATTGTATAACATTAATTTTCATCATATTCCACCTCAACCTCAATCTATTATAGCTATGAAGCTAGTATTTGTCAAGATTATTAATTCGTTTTAAAATATAAATCATAAAGTATTTATCTTTCGTCAAATACAGTATATATTATTAGTCATAAAATGTTAAACTATTAAGTATCTTTCCTATGGTAACCATAGGAATATAAAATTTGTGCAATGCAGGTGATTACATGCAAGCTATCGGACTTATTTCTGAGTACAATCCATTTCACAATGGACATAAATACCACTTAGAAGAAGCTAAACGAACTTCTAAAAATCAAAATACCATTTGTATTATGAGTGGTAACTTCACGCAACGTGGCGATGTAATGATTACTGATAAATGGGCAAGAGCTACTATGGCTGTAAAAGCAGGTGTAGACTTAGTTATAGAACTTCCTACTGTGTTCGCAGTTCGTAGCGCCGAGCATTTTGCGGCGGGATCTATCCGCTTATTAAACGCTTTAGGCGTCGTAAAAGAAGTATGTTTTGGTGCTGAAAATGCAGAGTATCATCTTCTTAATAAAATCGCCAATGCTTCAACGGATACAGCAGTAATAAATTTATTTCATGAAAATCTATTGGCTGGAAAAAGCTATGCGGCTGCCATGAGTATTGCAATTGCCTCAATTTATAGCATTCCAACAAAAATATTAAGTTCACCTAATAATATATTAGCCATAGAATATATTAAAGCAATTAACAAATATGACTTAACCATAGTCCCTATTCCTATTAATAGAATTATAGCCAATTATCATGATACTGAAATTTCCAATACAATTGCCAGCGCAACTGCAATTAGAGCACACTTACAATCACCAGATTGCGATATTTCGGCATTAAAAAGTGCTATGCCTACCTACAGTTATGATCTATTAAAAGCATCATTTTTCACCAACAAAAGCTTTCCCTGTTTGAATAATTTGTCTTCTATTTTTCTTTACAGACTTAGAACAACGAACGCTAACGACTTAGAAAAAATCATCGGAATTTCAGAAGGATTAGAAAATAAGCTAATAAATCATTCATCCAACGCAATAAACTTAGAAAATTTATTAACGCTAACGAAAACCAAACGATATCCTTTAAGCAGGCTACAAAGAGTATTAATCCATTCGATTTTAGGAACAACCAAAGAAACAATCGCTCATTTTGATAAAACAGGACCACTCTATGCTAGAATTTTAGCATTTAATGATCGAGGACGCCAAATTATAAAGGAATTAAAAAAGACAAGTTCGATTCCCTTAATCAGCAAAACAACAAAATTTTTAAATACTACCAAACGCAATACCAAGCAATTAAACGATTTAGAAAAAATGTTAGCAATTGATACTTATGCCACAGATATTTACGCACTTGCGTATTCACCTAACCACCCTGGAGGTTTAGATTTTATCCATTCTCCTATTTATATAAAATAAATTAAGCTTTTATCTTTTCAATTATTTTATATAATTGATCTAAACTGTCATAAGTACTCTTTTCCCCTATTGTAACGCATTCATCAATATGTTCAAATGAACTAGGTGATATATGCGCTACATCCGGTTTAATTAAAATAACGTTATTTTCCTCATGTCTATATTTCATTAATTCTCTTTCCATAATATCAATAGATTGAATAATTACATCAAACATATTATTTATTTTACAATTAGAATTGGTATGAGATAAGTCGACTGCAATTACGATATCAGCACCCATTTTTAAAGCAACATCGGTTGGCGTAGGATTCAGTACCGCTCCATCAACTAATAACATATCATCTACTTGATAAGGAACAAACACTCCTGGCACTGAAATACTTGCTCTTACAGCTTTACTTACTAACCCTTCAGTAAAAATAACTTCTTTCCCTTTATTCAAATCTGTAGCTACTATAGATAGGGGTATATCTAGCTCTGAAAAACAATTTTGTTTTGTTAATAGATTCATCGTTTCTATTACTTTTTCACCTGAAAATAGCCCCATTTTCGGGACAAGAAAATCAAGCCAATGCCGTTTTCCTAAGTTTTGTGCTAATTTTAAAATCGTATCAGCACTATGTCCACTACAATATAAGGCACCAATTAAACTACCAATACTACATCCAGCAACATAATCAATCGTTATATTTTCTTTTTCTAATACTTTTAGCACACCAACATGGGCTAAGCCTCTCAAGCCCCCAGAACCAAGAGCCAGACCAATTTTAAGTCGCATTCAAACACCCCACAGATATCGTCTATTTAGTTATAATTTCCCCCTGCGTTCATATATATTATAAACGGAATATATTAGAATGAGGAGGAAATTTTTTTGTCTACATTACCAAAAGAAAAACAATATCATTCTAAAATAATTACCTATTCTATTGCATCTTTTACTTTATTTCTTACAATAGCGATGATCCAATATCCAAAAGAAACTTTTGACTCTGCAATTATAGGGCTAAATCTATGGTGGAATGTAGTTTTCCCATCATTATTACCTTTTTTTATATTATCAGAAATTCTTATGGGTATTGGCGTCGTTCATGCCTTAGGCATTTTATTAGAGCCACTTATGCGTCCTATCTTCAATGTACCTGGTATTGGAGCTTTTGCCCTTTCAATGGGGCTTGCTTCTGGATACCCAATGGATGCAGTAATTACATGTAAATTCCGAAAAGACAATCTTTGTAGCAAGGTTGAAGCTGAAAGATTATTGGCATTTACAAATACCGCCGATCCATTATTCATGTTCGGGGCTGTTGCAGTTGGCATGTTTGCGCTGCCCGAACTTGGCGCAACACTAGCAATCGCTCATTACTTAGCAAGCCTATTGGTTGGACTGATCTATCGTTTTTACGGAAGAAATCGTGATCAGTATTCTCTTGATAACGAAATTATAGAATCTAAAAATATATTCATTCGCGCATTTCAAGAACTATATAAATCCCGCAAGAAAGATAATCGTTCTTTTAGCGCATTGCTAGGAGATTCAATAAAATCATCGATGAATACAATTCTATTAATCGGTGGATTTATTATAGTATTCTCTGTGTTTTTAAGGATTTTATCAACAGTTGGGGTTACAACCTATCTTGACTCATTTTTTTCACTCTTACTTGATGTAATAGGAATCAGTACAAATCTTGCACAATCATTAAGTGTCGGCTTATTTGAAATAGACTTAGGAACTTTGGCTGCCAGCCAAGCGATCGCCCCATTAAATGACAAAGTAGCCATTGCTAGCGCCATTATTGCTTGGAGTGGTCTTTGTGTCCACGGGCAAGTGGCTAGCATCGTAATTGAAGCTGGAATAAATATGATGCCATATATGTTAGCTCGCCTATTACATTCATTATTAGCTGCTATATTAACGCTACTCTTTTTAGGCCCTTGGCAAAGCGTAATGCACTTATTCACCTTACCCGTCATGACAAATGATACAAGTTCAATCTTTTTTTGTTTTAACAGATTAGCGCAAACCTTCAATCAACTGATCTTAGTTTTATTTATTTTACTAAGTATCTCGCTGATTATACATCTAACAAAAAAAATCTACCTTTATACAAAAAGATAAGAGAAGGTACCTTCTCTTATCTTTTTGTATATGTATGTAAAATACTATGCATTTGATAAAAAAGCCACTCAAAAAAAGGTGGCTTTACTTGCTATTATTTTTTATTTTGATTTAGATTTGCATGAGCTTTCTGAATCACATCTAAAGCGCTACTGATATTTGAAGCCAAATGTTTAAATACTTCATCAGCATATTCTAAAGAATTTTCTTTTAATTCTTTTGAATTTTGCATAGATTTTTCAACAATTTCTTTCGCTTGTGTTTGCGCTATCTTAACTACTTCATGCTCATCTGTTAATTTTATCGCATACATCTTAGCCTGTTCTACAATATTATTCGCTTCACGTTTTGCATCAGCAATAATCTGTTCTCTATCTCTAACCAAGCTATTAGCTTCTTGAATTTCTTTCAGTAATTCATCTCGCAACTCATCAATTAAACGAACCATATCATCTTCTTCAATAACTCGCTTATTCGTAAAAGGAACTCGGCCTGCCTCAAGCAATAAATGTTCAATCTCATCTAAAATTTCATCAATAGCCATTCCATTTAAACCTCCTTCGCATAAACACACTATATATTATAACTATTTTCATTCATACGTTGCTTTATCTTTATTTCTACACATTCTGGAACAAGTCCTTTAATATTTCCATTAAACTTTGCCAATTCTTTAATTCCACTTGAGCTTAAAAAGGAATACTCACTACTTGTCATCATAAATATCGTTTCTATTTCAGAATCAATTTTTTTTATTAGTAGTGCTCTTTGAAACTCATACTCAAAATCCTTAGTGGCACGAAGCCCTCTAATGATAACATTCGCATTCTGTCGTTTCACATATTCATTTAATAAGCCAGAAAAAGAATCAACTCGAATATTTTTAATATGTTTTGTAGATTCTTTTAATAGTTCCACTCTTTGTTCCATGGTAAACATCGGCTTCTTATTAGGATTATGAAATACACCGATTACAACTTCATCAAATATTACACTAGCACGTTCAAAAATATCAACATGTCCATTCGTAACCGGATCAAAACTTCCTGGGCATACTGCAATTTGCACTATAATTCCTCCATTTGTTTACTATTCAATTTTTCAAAGACAAAAAAACTGATTATTGTCGCACCATAACGTTGGCTACGTATCAATCTCAGATGCTTCCATTCAGCATCGATCTTATCTTTTCTTGAATGTTCAATAACAATCAGCCCCCTATCCTCCATTATAGATAATTTATCCAAGCTTTCTAAAACACGTTCAACAAAGCCTTTGTTGTAAGGAGGGTCACAAAAAACCAAATCAAAATTTTTTTTTGTAATATTAAACTTGTTTAATGCAAAAAAAACGTCAGTTTTATATATTTCTGCTTTTTCTATCAATTTTGTATGTATAGCATTCTCTTTAATAACCTGCATACTATCTTTATCCTGATCAACAAAAACAGCGCTTGTAGCCCCTCTACTCAAAGCCTCCAAACCAAGATTACCAGTACCAGCAAATAAATCTAATACTTCTGCATCATAAACATCTGAGCCCAAAATATTAAACAACGATTCCTTTACTCTATCAGCAGTAGGTCTAGTTACTAATCCTTTTGGTGCTTTTAACTTAAATCCCTTTGCAATTCCTGTTATAATTCTCATAATATACCTCTATACTTTTTATCGAATATAATATTAACATATTTCAGTCATATAGTGAACTATTGTCATTCTTAAATATTTATCTTATGATAGTATGATACTATTAACTAGGTATTAATACATATATCAATCTCAAATAAAGGATGATGCCCATGAAAAATTTTTTTATACTTATAACGATTTTATCATTGATAGGATGTATTATATTTACGCAGCGACCTCCTAAGACAACGACATTAGAAACCAAGCAAGAATACCAGTATACAGTGCTTTTATTACCATTAGACAGCAGACCTGCCTGTACAAAATTTATCGTTGATTTAGGTAAAATTGCAAATATCAAAGTTATCATGCCGCCAAAAGAACTTTTAGATAACTATAAAAAAACCGCAAAAACAAATGTTCTAAGAATATGGATGTCTGAAAACATACAGAATGTCAATGCTACTATCGTTTCTATAGACATGCTAATTCACGGTAGTCTTTTAGCGTCAAGGCACTTTACTGAAACAGATAACGACGTAAACGAAACTTTACAGATATTAGAATCTATCCACATGCAATATCCCCAAATGCCTATATACGCTTTTAATATTCTGCCCCGTTTATGGTTAGCTGATAGTAATGAAAATTCGAAATACGAAAAGTTAATTTTAGAATATTCAAAGCTAAAAGATCAAGTATATACCTTTGAAAATCCTAAAGACATAAAAAAACTCAATGATTTAGAAAGCAAAATTCCTTCTCAAGTATTAACTCAATACCAAAATTTATATCAAGAAAATGTTGATTTAAACAAAAAATTAATCCAATTAACTAAGCGAGGAGTATTTGAAAAACTAGTTATCGGACAAGACGATGGGCAAATATTTGGTATACCAAATATTTCAAAGAAACAATTACTACATTATCTGAATAACCAGCAACTTACGTCAGATAACGTAGTTATAACAAGAGGAGCCGATGAAGTAGCACTCACTTTATTAGGTGATATAGCAAATAAGCTCAATCATTATCATCCTAAAATTAACGTTCAATATTCTGATACTGAAGCATCTAGTATTGTTATGCCATATATGCCCAATTCTGTTGCTACTACAGTAAAAGAAAAGGTTGCTATGCTCGGAGGTAACTTAGTAAATAACCCAGATGATGCAGATTTTATTTTATTTGTATATATAGGAACAGAAAAAAACAACGCGAATCGTTCCACCGTGAGTAAACAAATCCAATCATTATTGAAAAAAAACTATAAGGTTGCACTTGTTGATTTAAGTGAACATTTTTCCTATAAAGAAACTATATTTCCTATGTTGCTAAAAAACGATATTCCAATCAATCAGTTCATCGCTTATGCTGGCTGGAATACAACAAGTAATTCAATCGGAACAGCTGTTACACAAGCTACAATTTTTACTGCCAGATTAAACTCTGCCGTAGAGACCAATGACATACTTTCCTTATACAAAAACAATCTGAATTTTTTAATTTCTCGCTATCTAGAGGATTGGTATTACTTAAAAAATGTGATAGATAATATAAATAACAATTTAAAAAAATCCAATATCAATGTGTATGATTTAAACGAGCATTACAACATGGCCAATGACCAATTAAATATTGAAATGAATAAAAATGCTTATTTACTAAGCAGTAGAAAAGCTTTTAATATACCATTACTAATACAAACTCAAGATCAAATAATTGCCGTAAAAGCCTCTAATTTAAGAATAACCACTTACTTTCCTTGGAGTAGAACTTTTGAAATTTATCTTGATTCTAAAATCACACTTGAAAAACTCGAAAATAATTGATCAAAATCTTGACTTAATGAAATTACCCCTGTATAATTATTTATTGTCAGATGATCATTTGATTTATCTGACAGTATTGGGGCGTCGCCAAGCTGGTAAGGCACGGGACTCTGACTCCCGCATTCGTTGGTTCGAATCCAGCCGCCTCAGCCATATTTAAAAATAAATAACGATAAAATAAATAAAAATAGCTATCCAGATGGGTAGCTATTTTTATTTCAGCTAATCCTTATTCTTTTTTGCAGTAATAATTTCTGTCGCTAAGCGTACTGGCAATTCTTCATAATGCGAAAAAACCATATCAAAACTTCCGCGCCCTTGTGAAATCGAACGTAAATCAGTTGCATATTTAAATAACTCAGCCATTGGAACTTGTGCAGTAACAATCCCCATCCCCCGTTCGCCAGTGTCCATGCCTAAAATATGCCCCCGTTTTGAGTTCAATCCGCCAATAACATCACCCATATAATATTCTGGAACACTTATCTTCACATTATAAATTGGTTCTAACAGCACTGGCGCTGCCTGCATAACTCCTTTACGAATTGCAAGTGCACTTGCGACCTTAAATGCCATTTCTGAAGAATCAACATTATGATAAGAACCATCATATAAATTGACTTTAATATCAACAACAGGATATCCAGCCAATACTCCTTCACTTAACGTCTCACGAGTACCTTTTTCAACTGCAGGTATATACTGCCTCGGAACAGAACCACCAAAAATAGATTCTGTAAACTCAACACCGCTACCTGACGATAAAGGTTCTAGCTCTAACCATACATGACCAAATTGGCCATGTCCGCCACTTTGTTTTTTGTGCTTCCCTTCAATTTTTACTTTTTCTTTTATCGTTTCCCGGTACGGCACAGCCGGTTTACTCAAAAAAATCTCTACACCAAATTTTCTCTTTAACTTTTCAGCCGTAATCTCCAAATGTAACTCGCCAATACCATTGATTAACAACTCTTTTGTTTCCATATCTTTATCAATTTTAATTGTTTGATCCCCATCAATAATCTTACTAAGTGCATTGCCGATTTTATCTTCATCGCCTTTATTTTTCGCCTTTAAAGCCATCATTAACATCGGCTTAGGATATTTTATAGTTTCATATACAATTAATGCATCTTTACTACAAAGGGTATCACCTGTGCAAGTTTCTTGTAACTTATTTACAACAACAATATCACCAGCATGCGCAACCGACATACTACTTTGTTGTTTTCCATACAGCGTAAAAACACTATTGATGCGCTCCAATTTTTCTTTACTTGCATTGTAAACTAAATTCTCGCCTTTCATGGTACCTGATAAAATTTTAATATAACTCAAACGACCAACAAACGGATCTGCGGTGGTCTTAAAAACTATACCTGAAAAAGAATCTTCCGTATTTCTTTCTATAATATTTCCTGTCACTGGCTCCATCCCGATAGAAGTTTTAAAATATGGAGTTGGCATATATTCTACAATAGCGTTCATCAATTTTTTTGATCCAATATTCTTAATAGCTGAGCCACATAATATAGGAAAAATCTTTGCTGAATTAATTCCATCAATCAAAGCAGCAGCAACTTCTATTTCAGTAATTTCTTTACCTTCCAAGTATTTGTCTAATAATTCATTATTATATTCTGCTACAACTTCAATTAATTTTTGACGAGCATCTTCTACTTCCGATTTTAAATATTCTGGTATTTCACCCTCAAGAAACTTATTATCACTTGCCAATATTTTTGTATGCATGGTTAAAAGATCTACAACTCCATGAAAAGAATTTTCTTTTCCTATTGGAATCTGAATGGGTACTACGCCATTGCCAAATTTCACACGCATCTGTTCTACAGCAGAATAAAAATCAGCATATTCACGATCCATTTTATTTACATAAATCGCCCGTGGCAAACTTAAATTCTCGGAATATCGCCAAACTTTTTCGGTCTCAACTTCAATTCCTGCCACCGCTGAAACCACAACCAAAACACTATCTACAGCTTGCAAAGCATATTTGACTTCTGCCACAAAATCAGGATAGCCAGGTGTGTCGATAAAATTTAGTTTATAACCTTGCCAATCAAACGAAACAAGTGCACTACTAATACTAAGCTTTCTTTTTATTTCTTCCGCCTCATAATCTGAAGATGACGTTCCATCGTCAACCTTTCCCAACCTATTTACAAGTCCTGCATTAAACAAAAGCGATTCTGTTAATGACGTTTTTCCAGCCTTTCCATGTCCTACAATTGCTATGTTTCTTAAATTACGACCGCTGTACTCTTTCACCATTATCCCTCCTGAGCTGCTTTACTTGTTACTACAGCTAATAATATTTTTATTAGTTTTTATAATTCTCTAACTCAATAAAAAGTTCCTTGTTTCAACTTTACATAAATAATATTTATTTTTAAATGTTTAAAAATTATATAACAGATAAAAAAAAATAACCGCCTTTATAGCGGTTATTTCTAATATTATGCTTTGTAAAATGTACGCATAAATTTACGTAATGATTTTGGCACAGATAAAACATAGATCTTTAAAGCTTTCACCCTAATCGCCCCCTTATTACACCTACACAGCAAATTTACTATAGACTATGTAAATAATAAAGCATCGGCTACTACTATTGTTCTTCTAAGCGCATCAATACAAAACATAAATCAGATAAACGATTTAATACTACAAGTACTTCATTATTCACATGTTCACTTTTTGACAAACGCCAAACTTTACGTTCAGCCCTACGAATTACCGTTCTTGCTAAATCTAGTGTAGCTCCACCTTTATTATCTCCTGATATTAAAAAGCTCTTTAAAGGGGGCAACTTTGAATCCACCTTATCAATGATCTCCTCTAGAGAAGCAATGTGGTCTATAGTAATATACTTAGCATCTGAATCACTTGCCAATTCTGCCATAAGTAGCATATTAATTTTCTGCAACTTATAAATTGCCTCTTTTACCAAAGCCTTTTCACAAAATGAGCGAGCTACACCTAAAGTAGCATTGATTTCATCAACCGTACCATACGCATCTACACGTAAACAATCTTTATCTACACGTTGACCCGTCAATAGTCCAGTACTTCCCTTGTCACCAGTCTTAGTATAAACACTCATAAAAGCATCTCCTATAGCATTAATAATGATTAAGCGAATACTTCTGTTTTATCAAAGAATATATCAATTTCACGAGCAGCATTTTCCTTACTATCAGAAGCATGTACAGCATTACAGGTCACGCTTTCGGCAAAATCAGCACGAATTGTGCCAGCTTCTGCTTTTTCAGGATTAGTAGCTCCATTTAAAGCCCTTACTTTTCCGATTGCGTTTTCACCAGCTAAAACCATCGCAACAATTGGCCCAGAAGTCATAAACTCTACCAACGAAGGATAAAAAGGTTTCTCGATATGATCTACATAATGCTTTGAAGCTAATTCAGGTGTCATCTTTAATAGTTTCAAAGCTTGTAATTTCAAATCATTAGCTTCATAACGTTTAATGATTTCACCAGTATAATTTTTGCCAAATGCATCAGGTTTAATTAGAACTAAAGTACTTTCCATAATAAATAAATTTCTCCCTATCTTACATATATTCTTGCGCAACTAAATTATAGTTGATTGCAGACTCTCTAATTGCTTTAACTTCTTCATTCGTAAGCGTACGAACAATCTTACCAGGAGTTCCCATTACCATCGAATTAGCAGGTATTATTTTTCCTTCAGTTATTAATGTTCCAGCAGCAACAATACAATTATCACCAATCTTGCAATAACCTAATAAAATAGCTCCCATACCAATCAAGCAGTTATTCCCAATCGTACAACCATGTACTACGGCATTATGTCCAACAGTAACATAATCACCAATAATTGCAGGATGATCCCCCATCACATGTACAGTAGCATTATCTTGAATATTTGTATATT
>JARBTT010000113.1 GCA_029240055.1 Anaerosinus sp. | reverse complement strand
TAATATTTTAACAGAAATTCGCCATGTTTTTTAGTATGCAAAAAAATAAATGTTGCAACCTTGATTTTCATCAAGACCACAACATTTATTATAGAGCCATAAATTCCAGTTTTCGAAAAGTGACAAAAAAAGGTGCGTTTCCTAATGAAAACGCACTGTTAAAATTGCTTTATTTACGGATAACAGAGCCGTATAAAAAATGGCACTATCGTCCAGTTCCAAATTGGGCAATGGTACGCAATCAGCTAGATATGGATACTAATATGCAGGCTCGCATACGAAAATACCAATAAAAATTTTAAATAAACTTACACACTTTACTTGACACCCCCATATTTACGGTTTTTGGGACATTTTCAAAAATGCTTGACACATTCTATAACTTCGCTAAGAGCAATAAACTATTGTCTATTATATAAAAGTCTTTGCCTGACGCTTTCGTAAATAATAACCGCAGTTGCCGCAGCTACGTTAAGTGATTCCGAGTTGCCCGACATTGGAATGTAAACCTTGTGATCGGCTTGTTGTAAAAGTTCCGCACTGACACCATTGCCTTCATTACCAAACACCATCGCTGTTGGTTTAGTAAAATCCACAGTAAAATATTGTTTTGCCGTTGGATCAAGGGCTGTTATCAGCAATCCAATTGCCTGCTTTTTAATAAAATCCAGCAATTCCATACACTCGATATCAACAACAATCGGTAAGCGAAACATTGCTCCCATCGTCGCACGAACTGTCTTACTAGAAAATAAATCAGCTGTCCCCTTCATCATAATTATCCCTGTACAACTTGCCGCTTCAGCCGTTCGTACAATAGTACCTACATTTCCAGGGTCTTGCAAACGATCAAGGACAATGAGCATTGGTATCTTGCCCTCTACGACAAAATCAGTTAAACAACTAACTTGTTTTTTTAAAACAAGTAAAATGCCTTGTGGTTCTTTAGTTTCGGTAATTTTTTCATAAATAGCTTTACTCACCTGATAAATACGACATTTTTTTTCTTCTAATTTTTCAACAATTTCTTGCATTCGCTGATTTTGTATCGCTTGCTCCGTATGAATACAAAGCTCAATTTGCCAATTTGAATTTACAGCATCCTCAACTAAACGAATTCCTTCTGCTATAAATAAACCTTTTTCATCGCGATACTTTTTTTGTTTCAAGCTCGCCACTAATTTGATGTTATGATTTTGTGAACTGGCTATGCCTTCAGTCATTTTAATACTTTTTCCTTTTTCATTACGCTATCCCCTAACCAATCATACTATTAACTTTTGGATATTGAATCATTTTTATTTGTTCATGAAGCCCATGATTCAATTGTTTTCACGGATCTATACTAGGTATTACTATGTAAATTACAGTAATTTACATAGTAATAAAGTGATATTTTGACAAAAAAGGTTCTGATATTAAAATCAGAACCTTTTACTTAAATTATTGTAATTGTTCTTTTGCAACAGTTACTAACTGTGTAAAAGCTGCTACATCATTAACAGCTAAATCAGCAAGCATTTTGCGGTTTACAGCAACGCCAGCTTTATTTAAACCATTAATCAATTGGCTGTAAGAAATACCGTTTGTACGAGCTGCTGCATTGATACGAGCAATCCATAATTTACGGAATTCGCCTTTTTTAGCACGACGATCACGACGAGCATAGAAAAGACCTTTCATTACGGTTTCATTAGCTTTTTTAAATTGTTTACTTTTGGCTCCTCTAAAACCTTTAGCTAGTTTTAGAATTTTCTTATGACGTCTATGTGCAGTCACGCCTTTTTTAACTCTTGGCATGTTTCGTTCCTCCTAAATAATCTATATTTTAAGCGTAAGGAAGCATTTTAGATACGCGTTCGTAATCAGCTTTGCTTACAAGTGTTGCTTTACGTAAATTGCGTTTACGTGCAGGTGATTTTTTTTCTAAGATATGGCTTTTGAAAGCTTTTGCACGTTTAAATTCACCTGTACCAGTTACTTTGAAACGTTTTGCCGCAGCTCTGCGAGTTTTAATTTTTGGCATTGCTATTCCTCCTTTAGTTATGTGCCTTTGGTGATAAAATCATTATCATATTTTTACCTTCAAGTTTAGGGTCACGTTCAACAGTTACTAAATCTTTCAACTCAGCTGCCATTTTAAGTAATACCTCTCTGCCTAGTTCTGGGTGAGATAACTCTCTACCACGGAACATAATAGTAACTTTCACTTTGTCACCATCTTCTATAAAACGAAGCGCATTCTTGAACTTGACATTAAAATCATGATCCTCAATATTTGGACGAAGTTTTACTTCTTTTACAGTAACAACTTTTTGTTTTTTCTTCGTCTCTTTGTCACGTTTTTGTTGTTCATATCTGTATTTACCAAAATCCATAATACGACAAACTGGTGGTTTACCCATTGGAGCTACTTCAACTAAATCTAGTTGTTGTTCGATAGCTAAGCGTAATGCATCTTTCGTTACCATAATTCCAAGTTGTTCACCAGTAGAGCTCGTTACACGAACTTCTCTAGCGCGGATTTCTTCATTAATCTTTAAAGTTTCTTTACTAATCGAGATCCACCTCCTAAAATAATCTATAAATATAAAATAAAAACGGATGGCTACCTGCCACCCGTACCAATACCATTCATATGAAATGGATATCTCAAACCCTAGTGACTAACCGCCATAAGGTGAGAAGCGGATGGCTTCTACTTAATATTTTTCTAACCGACTCATTTATATTAGCACTTTTATATTCGAGTGTCAACATGTTAGTTGACTTTTATTTTTATTTTTTCTAGAACTTCGCAAATAAATAGCTCAACATCTTGCACGATACTATCTTTTTCGCCATGTTTACGAACGGCTACCTTACGGTCTTCCATTTCTTTATCGCCAATTACAATAATAAAAGGTGCTTTTGACATTTGACTTTCACGAATTTTATAACCAATTTTTTCATTTCTATCATCCACTTCAGCACGAATGCCTTTATCAAACATTTCTTTTTTCAGTGCATAAGCATATTCTTTATGTTTATCTGTAATCGTCAAAATTTTAACTTGTATAGGAGCCAACCATACAGGGAAGGCACCAGCATAATGTTCAATTAAAATACCAATGAAACGTTCAATACTGCCATACGCAACACGATGAATCATAACAGGGCGATGTTTTTGCCCATCCTCCCCAACATACGTTAAATCAAATTTTTCTGGTAATAACATATCCAATTGAATCGTACCACATTGCCATGTACGACCAATAGAATCTTTTAAATGGAAATCAATTTTAGGACCATAGAAAGCACCATCTCCCTCATTGATAATATAGTTCATGCCACGTTCTTCTAAAGCTTCACGAAGTGCATTGGTTGTTGTTTCCCAAACTTCTTCAGACCCCATTGCTTTTTCAGGCCGTGTGCTAAGTTCCGCATGATATTCAAGACCAAACGTACTATATACACGATCGAATAAATCAATAACCTTTTGAATTTCTTCTTTGATTTGATCTGGCAACATAAAGATATGCGCATCATCTTGCGTAAATGCACGAACACGCATCAAACCATGTAATGCGCCAGATAATTCATGACGATGTACCAAACCTAGTTCAGCAGTGCGAAGTGGTAAATCACGATAACTATGATGTTGAGTACGATATACTAAAATACCACCAGGACAGTTCATTGGTTTAACTGCATAGTCTTCACCATCAATTTGAGTAAAATACATATTTTCTTTATAATGGTCCCAATGTCCAGATTGCTCCCATAGCTTACGATTTAAAATAATCGGTGTTTTTATTTCTTGATAACCAAATTCTCTATGAAGCTCACGCCAAAAGTTTTCCAATTCATTACGAACAACCATACCGTTTGGATGGAAAAATGGGAAACCTGGACCTTCTTCGCTAATGCTAAATAAGTCGAGTTCACGGCCCAATTTTCGATGATCACGTTTCGCAGCTTCTTCAAGCATTGTTAAATACTCATCTAATTCAGCTTTTTTCTCAAATGCGGTACCATAAATACGTTGCAACATTTTACGTTTCTCATCACCACGCCAGTAAGCTCCAGCAATACTTTGTAGTTTTAATGCTTTTACTTTACCAGTTGTAAGAACATGAGGACCAGCACAAAGGTCAATGAATTCACCCTGTTTATAGGTAGAAATTATTGCATCTTCTGGCAAATCATTGATCAATTCAACCTTATAGTTTTCGCCTTGCTTTTCAAATAGAGCAATTGCTTCGCTTCTACTAAGTTCCGCACGTTCAATTGTTAAATTTTCTTTTACGATTTTGTCCATTTCAGCTTGAATTTTAATTAAATCTTCTGGTGTAAATGGCCTCTCTGTATCAAAATCGTAATAAAACCCGTTTTCAATTGCAGGCCCAATTGCCAATTTTACATCTTTATATAAACGTTTCACAGCTTGGGCTAAAATATGAGATGCACTATGTCTTAGTGCATGCTTACCTTCATTATCTGCAAAAGTTAAAATTTCAACCTTTGCATCTTGTGTCAACTTTGTTTCTACTCCAATAACAGTACCATCTACTTTTCCTACTAAAGCTACTTTCGCCAAACTATTGCTCAACGTTTTTGCAAACTCCAATACTGTAATACCTGCTGAAACTTCACGTACAGCACCGTCTTTTAATGTTACTTTAATTTCTGCCAAAATAAGCCCCTCCTAATAAAAAATAAATAGCCTCCATCCCTAGATAGGGACGAGGCTATGCTATAACTTCGCGATTCCACCCTGATTGATAAACAATACTAAAACACTGTTTACCCAGCTTTGTTTTGGTAACGGGAGACTCTCCCGGCACAGCTTACTATCATTTCAGCCTGCAGTTTGAAAGTGGTAATAATAACGGTTGCATAAAATGCTTCCAGCCATGGCACTTTTCTCTGTTAAACAAGATCGTTACTATCTTATCTTTCGCATCACTTTTAAAATATTAATCTGAAACTCATTATATATCTACAGCAAATCACTGTCAAGGTGGCTAACTATATTCCCTAGCTTATTATCATCAAGCACACAAATTCGTTCTTGAAAAATATTCTTCAATGTTTTTATTAAAACAGCATTTGCTTCACCATGAATATTATGCAAAATGATTTTTTGTGGTGCAATATTAATTAAGGTGCTAATAAGCAATTCCGCATAATCGTCTTCCGTATGACGATCGACAAAATCAATATATTGATAACGCAACAATTCACCGGATTCATCTAACAATAAATACGGGCCAGAATTTTTCATCATAACCTGTATCGTTAAGGCTTGCTCTGTATTAATACGAACAAAATAACGTAACACACTAATAAATTCCTGATATTCTAGTTCCACCATATACGTGTCTACCGCTTGATCAATTATATTTATTAGATATTCTTGATAGTCTCGTAAACGAAACTTCACAAATCCATCAATAACAATTTCTTGATTTGCCTCTAAATAATAAAGCAATTTACTCAGTATATCATTTTGCAATCTATGATATTCTTCACAAGTACTATTTTCTGCAAGCAGCTGTACTGTATTATGAAAAACAGCCTTAGTTTCTTCGTTATTAAAATACTGATACCTTTTCATAATACTATGATAAATAAAATTTTCTTCGCCATATTTTACAATGTAATTACATAAGTGATTTGCTACATAGGTTTTAACAATACTTTTTATTTTTTCATAATTTCTAAAAGACATTTCACCTTCAATTACATTACATTCAAGAAACGTGTAAACTCCCTTAGGAACTAGATCTATGGCAATCAAAAAGCCTTGACTTTTTAAAATTTTGCAATCATCTTGTAATTTGACTTGAATCATTTCAACTTTTTCCGTCAAACCAACTGAAAATAGTTTCAATATTCATCACTCCTCATGCTTATTATATGTGCAATCAAAGAAATGAATACAATGCAGATAACAATTCAGAAGAATCCAGCGTCACATTATTTATTGCAAATTGGCAGACAAAACGGTATGAATGATCTTTCCAACAATATCTTTTGCATCCCAAGCAGGAATTTGTGTAAAGCTCAATCCAAAAGAAACACCATTAATTTTAACTTTAGGTATAACCTCATGTCCTGTTTCTAAAAACACTTCTTTTTCAAAAGAATGCTCAATGCGTGCCTCTGAGAAAGCTTCTTTTTCATTACATTCTTTTACATAAGCGTTGAAAATCCCCTCTATAGAATCTATACAGGAATCTTGCGCATCATAAATATACATATATTTAGGATCGCCACTAAACGAAATTGGGGCATCTTCCAAGCCTTTTCTTGCCTTTTCAGCTTTAATCCATTCTGTATCAAAATCAATTTTGATATCACTTATGTTTGGTTGCCAAAACGATTGATCGTTAAAATTGCCCATTTCATATAACATGATCCCTACATCCTTAGCAATATCCTGTATAAGTTTATCATATACTGGTTGAGTAAATATTACTCCCATTACTTGACCGGAAACATCTTGCAACACATTTGCAAATTGGAACAATTCATTTTTGCTTAATGTTTGATCTACCTTTTTTACTTGTGCAATTACTTTATAGTTAACACCATTCCCGCCTTCAAATTCCCAATATAAATCAACAGGATAAGATGCGGTTCTACCTTCAACTTGTATATCACGTTCAACTTTTACGGATTCTAATCCTTTTTCACTTTCTATAACTTCTATAATTTTAGAAATTAAATTTTCAGCATTATCATTATTCATATTTACACAACCTTAAATTTATTATCACAGAATCAACTCTATGTATAGATTTTATTTATTTGACATACATCAATATAAATCCTTTTAACCTTTATCAAATTGTAAAAAACTTTGTTAAACCCCGAAAACAATAAAGATTTTAAACGAGAAAATTTTAATAACTAAAAAAAAATGTATAGCATCTTATATATCGTGCAAACTAGGTACAGTCACTTTATATTTTAAACATCAAGGAGGTTTCTTTAATATGCAAAACAATACAAACTGTTCTAATAATAATGCAGTGGTAAACAGTTATGATAACACTACCAATCAAACACAGCAAAGCAATCAACAAACGATAATGCCTCAACAACAAAATCAATCGGCAAATTATACTAGTTCTACTAATGCTACTAATACACAAAATACAGCTCCAAAAGCAGTTGTTGGATTATTTTCAGATTTAAAATTAGCTGAACAATCCGTAAAACAATTGCGTGCTAACGGTTTCAGCACCGAAGAAATTAACATTATATCCAAAGACAAGCATCAATCCGGTCAAACTACTGAACTTACGGATGATAGTATCATGGACGGAACGATGACTGGGGGCGCCATCGGTGGTGTTGGTGGATTGCTTCTTGGTGCAGGTGCATTAGCCATTCCTGGTATTGGTCCAATTATTGCTGCCGGCCCAATTGCTGCAACCATTAGTGGTGCTATTAGTGGTGGTATCGCAGGTGGATTGATTGATTGGGGAATCCCGTCTGAAAAGAGTGAAGTTTATAGTGACCAAGTTTCTTCTGGCAGTACGCTCGCTGTTATTAAAACAACCGAAGCTAAAGTAGCTCAAGCAATTCAAGTATTAACGACGACCGGTGCAACAAATATTGAAACACATAACGCTAAATAATCCCCCCTCACATAAATAAAAATGCAATTAGCCTTTTGGCTAATTGCATTTTTATTTGCCTTCTCACTGATTGGTATTCTTAATTTCTGTCCTGGAAATACCCGCGAATTCTTATCTAAATTATTTATTTTATTAATGACTGAAATAAATTCTCTAATATCTTCCTTATCACTCACATATTTCTTAGCAATATTCCACACATCATCGCCGCGTTCTACAATCACTACCTCATATAAAGTAGCATGTAAATAAGCATTTGATGTACTAGTTGACACAGAAGTCCCTACAATAATCGAAAATAAAAAAGCTATGATAAATTTCATAAAAGCCAGCCTCCTTAGAACATTTGTTCGTTATTATGTTTTTATTTTAACATAGCACGTATGTTCTGTAAAGTGTTTGAATTAAAAAATAGCGCTTCTTATTATTGAATACAAGCATTAGGATCATAAGGCCTAGCGTATTGATTTTTCATATCTTTTTTGCTAAACTTCAAGTAATATGCTTATCATTTTGATTTTACCCATAAGGAGTAATCTATGATTATAAACGGCGCTGTTATCAAAGAACAAGGCGTAACCTTTGCCATTATATCTGTAAAGCAGCATGTCACTCGCTATACCGTTACAACCGTCAATGCAAGACTAAATTTTTCCTATTTTTTCCAAAACATGCCGATTATTCTTATGTCACAAAACGAACATGGTACACCACATTACGTCGGGCGTAAAGATATAGTCGATTTTCTCAAAACAATCCGGGTAGATCAAATACCATGGAAAGAATACAATATCTATTAAATAAAATATACCCTATAAAGAGAAAATACAAAAATTAAAATGGACCCTATAAGATGGACAGTTAAAAAATAACCGTTCCCTGTTATAGG
>JARBTT010000112.1 GCA_029240055.1 Anaerosinus sp. | reverse complement strand
TGTTCAAGAGGTTGCCGCACGCGGCGCCCACACGTGCATCATCAGCATGGAAGGAGTCACGAACCAAGCGGACGACCGCATCGTGCTCCCGAAAGTGCATGAAGCCTTTACACCACTTGTTTGCGCCATTCCTCTGCAGCTGATCGCGTATTACGCAGCCCTGCAGAACGAATGCGACGTTGATAAGCCAAGAAACCTAGCCAAATCGGTTACGGTGGAATAAATTAAAGAACAGGCAAGTACACCATTGTGGATTTATAAAAAAGATTGATCATTTAAAACAAAGATTGATCGTTTGTAATAAAGTTTGATTAAAAATAGTCTCTTACGGTATGATATCCATAAGAGGCTATTTTTTTATTTTTCTGATTGATAAAGAGGATGAGAAGATGAAATTAGGTTTTAGATGTAGATTTGTAAAAAAGATTGATCGTTTATAATAAAGATTGATAATTTGTAATAAAGTTTGATAAAAATCATCTCTTTAGTTATTCTTTGAGATGATTTTTTATTGGACATTTATGTTAAAACTGATGTTTATCTTGTGAAGAATTGTACTTAAACTAACGTATGCAGGTTAGTCTAATAAGGAATTGCATTTTTATAACGAATTTATTATTGCTACCTTTTGCATCCAAAAATTGGTCGTAAATCGGATATAAAGGAGTGTATGAAAATATCAATGGTACTTGGAAGAGGTTTCTTTTTAACTACATATCTTGTTTATGCCGTTATATATGGATTACCCTCCTCTTATATAAATAAAATATTCCATTTTTAAAGAACGTTACTGCTGTATCCTGCCAGGATCCTGTCAAAAGGTTGGCTGTCGCCGATTACACATTAGGTATGCCCATTAACTCCATAAATCGTGAGAGGGCACAGGTCATGTGCGAGTCGCGACGCCTTATAAACACAGTGGGCACTGTTCTATGTGGTTCCGGTAATGGATGACAGGTAAGTCTGCCTTGCACCCGAGATTCAACCATAGATATTGGTAATACGGTGACTCCTAGCCCATTTTCAACGCATTTAAGGACGCCCTCTAGAGTGCCATATTCCATTACCTTCATAGGAGCATGGCCATTGCCCTCTAGCCATTGTTGCCAACGTCCCAAATAGATGCAATGCGCGAATGACGAGAGCAATGGCTCATGTAAAATTGATTCTACCTGGAATGGCTCCGGGGAGTAGCTTGTAATCAGAACTAGGGATTCTTCAAATACAGGGTACTCAATAATTTCCGGATGAAGAATTGGCCCATCTACCAATGCGCCATCTACCTGTAGTTGAGAATGGCACTAACCTGATCTACAGTAGGTGCCATATACATGCTCAACTCTACTTGTGGAAATTTCTTATGATATTTGTAAAAATTATTGGCAATCTTGTAGAAGCAGTTGACTCTATAGCTCCAATGTGCAAAGTTCCCCGCGGAGTAGAGGAAAGTTTGACTGCCTCAATTGCTTCTTCGAAATCGTAGAGCAACTTGTTTACATACGGCAACAGTTCACGTCCTGCAGGCGTTAAGGATACCTTCTTATGATATCGATATAGCAGAGGAACGCCTAATTCTTGTTCAAGACGTTGTATTCGTGCAGTAACATTTGACTGCACATAATTTAATTTCTCAGCAGCTTTTGTAATGCTTTGTTCAATTGCTACTGCCTTAAACACTTCCAAAGATCTAATGTCCAAAATAACTCTCTCCTTCTTGCATCACAAATTGTGATTATCTATACACTATTTTCTGATTTTACATGAACCATAGAAGTATATAAACTTAGTTATATAAGGGATTTACGCTAAAACTAAGTAATTGAGCACCTTGTTATCTGATAATGAGGAGGTGGATTGAGAAAAAGGGGATTTTGGCTAGAACAAGATAAAACACACGTTTCCAATTAATGAGGAAGGAATCAATTGATTTCAAAGACCAATGTACAAGAAAAATTTTTACAAATAAATGATTATTGGAATCCTAGAATAAGTGGAGTTGAACGATTCATACATTAAAATGGTAAAGATTAAGGGTGAATTCATCTGGCATCACCATGATCACGAGGACGAAATGTTCTTCGTATGGAGAGGGAAGCTGGTAATCCGTTTTAGAGATGCTGAAATAGCTCTTAATGAAGGGGAGTTTATTGTTATACCTAAAGGACTTGAACACCAGCCAATTGCTGAAGAAGAAGTCCATTTGCTATTAATCGAACCAAAAACTACTCTAAACACGGGAAATGTGGTCAATGAACGAACCGTTTCGATTCCTCAACAAATTTGATGAACGCTAGATAGTTAAAAAATTACACTCATTTGAATTCAATTTTTTGCTATCGATTCCTTCATACTTATGCATGTCAATTGCTTGATAACAGAGCATTTTTGGATCATGTAAAAAGCACCAACTATACCAATCTATGTTCAGCTCCATGGAAAGTGTTACAGAGAATTGCATCGTAAATTTTCTAATATGTTAGCGGCTGATTCTTCCTTATTAATCAGCCTTTAAACCAAAGGGCAGGATGGGTAATAATGAACTGAGTTAATAATATGGTACGTAGAATACGAAAAAGGTGGGGTTAATATTAATTACCAAGCTATTAATTTGAATGAAAAATTTGCTAAGTTCAATGAACATTGGTCAACAAAGGTCATTGGTGAAATGAATGACTATCAATTTAAATTAGTCAAGATTCAAGGGGATTTTGTATGGCATGATCATAAAGATACCGATGAGGTATTCTTCGTGATAGACGGCGAGATGTCCATCATATTCCGAGATGGAGAAGTTAAACTCTCTGAAGGGGAAATGTTTGTGATCCCAAAAGGTGTAGAGCATAAGACTTATGCTGAAAATAAATGCCAAGCAATGATAGTAGAGCCTAAAGGTGTAGTCAACACTGGTGAAACTAGTTCCGAATTAACCGCTGAAGACGATGTATGGATTTAAACCTATAAGTCGCATCCAAGATGGAATATAACCATTATTATCTTAGGTGATAAACATTTGAAATTCACTACAAATTCATAAAAATATTCTTCAATAATACATAAAAATATTGAATGGGTTGAATTAGTTGGAACGCCGTATGCTGGGAAACTCGCTTGTACGGTGTGAAGTGGGGGAAAAGCTGGCGATAACTTCAAAAGTTTACCTATCACTATAATATTGGCTTTCTGAAATAATCAATCTTTATTCAAAATAGGGGCTATAATTTTCTATTATAATCAACATTTGTAGCTGTGTTTTAATCAATCTTTATTCCAAACCAACAATAATCTCAAAATACTACTACATAAATTTCGAAAGTGTTTTAATTGATTTCCCGAATGAAATTTCGATAGACTGCCAATGCAGCATTACTTGGACTGTCTGGAAACATGCGCTGCGGTGCATCTTTTGCAAGAACCCACTCAGCGGATGCTAATTCGTCAGATATTTTGAACTTTTGTTTAACAGTCGTGCCAATGAATCCATGCATCAGTGCCTCATTCTTGGCAAACCAATACGTTCCTGAATATCGAAGACTAGCTAAAGTGATTCCCAGTTCTTCTTGTACTTCACGGTTGGCAGCAACCTCAGCAGTCTCACCCGGCTTCATGTAACCAGAGATTAATGACTCATATTTTTGCGAAAGATACGGCATTTTAGCTAAAGCAATTTCCTTTAGCTCATTTGTGACAAGGACAATTACGCAATCGGAGAACGTTGGGAACCAAAATTTATCACATTGGGTACAAAATGGGGTGGGTCCATCGTCACCTGCAAGCTTATCAAGTAATTTTTCGCCACACACAGGGCAATAATTATAGATCATCGAATATAGCACTCCTCATAATTTCTGAATCCTAGATTTTTACCTAGAACTATTTGATTGTAGCATCCCGCACAAACATCATCTATAACTTTTCGGAGTTGAATCCTATTCAATATAATAGCAGCATCAATCAATTCTACAGAATATGTGAATTGACAGGTGATGTATTTTTTTCTATTTACATAAGTTTGATTAAAAGGACACCCATTAACATGATAACCAGCCCGATGAGTTTGAATTTAGATATCGGTTTTTGCTGAGCCTCCAACCAGCCGAACTTTTCAATGAGTAAACTTCCAGCAATCTGTCCGAAGAGTACGATCGAAACTGTTAGACCTGTTCCGATTTTTGGTGATAGAAAGGCATTGCCTAAAATGAACAGGGAACCGAATAGCCCACTCGTCCAAATCCACCACGGTTGACCAGAAGTTAACCCTTGATTGATACCTAGAGATCGATCTTTTAGAAGAGTAAGTATCAACAACGTGAGCATTCCAATGACAAAAGAAATGAAGGTAGACTGTATCGGTGAATGAATCACTTCCCCCAAATGACCGTTTATAGCGGTCTGCGTCGCGTTGCACATGCCAAGTAAAACGCCGCTGATTTGCCATGGTAAAAGCGTACCCAATTTAACATTATCGGTTGACTTACTTTTCTGCTTTTCTAGTTGCTGATCTACTAATACTGCGAGAATAATACCTCCAAGAATTAGCAAAGAACCAACACCACGTATCCAGTCGAAACTATGTTGCGCTAAGCCAAACCATCCAAAATCATCAATGAGCATGCTCATAATAATTTGGCCGAGTACCGGCATAATGACCGTCTGTACACTGCCCAAACGAGGAAATAAAATAATATTTCCGGTCACATAAATAACACCTAAAAATCCACCAATCCATAACCACCATGGCTGTTCACTAATAATGATTGGATCGACTAATAGCGAATGACCGGACAAAATGAGAATAAGTCCTAAAAAAATGGCTGCGATGAAAAAAGTGGCAAATGCTGCACGAAGCGGTGATCTAAGCGCTTTTCGGAGTTTAACACTGATGGCTGTTTGTATCGGCAAAATAATCCCGGTTACGATACCAATAATAACTTCAAACATAATTAACGATCCCCTTCTCTAGATATTGAATCAAAAATCTTGCTTAAAATAGATGGCCTCCACCGATAATTTCATTGATTGATCCTCCTGTGATCTTGTGACCTAAGTATAGATAGGTTATAATAATAGATCAATACTATTTATTCTATATAAATGATAGATATAAACTATAAAAACCTTTTGGACAATGATCATTACACGTTTTTTGTTAGGAGGGATTTAGTTGGAGCTCCGACATCTTAAATACTTTGTATCGGTTTACCAGACGCTTCACTTTTCAAGAGCTGCAGAAAAGCTGGGGATCTCACAGCCCACTTTAAGCCAGCAGATTCGGGTTTTAGAGGACGAGATCGGGTCACGTTTATTTGATCGTGTCGGCAAAAAGATTTACCCGACACAGGCTGGAGAACTTCTTTACCAAACTTCTTCTCGGATTTTCAATGAACTGTCCGGATTTGAAATCAGACTGAAAAAGCTTCAGGGAAGTTCAGAAGGCACCCTGAGGCTTGGCTTTTCGTGCAATGAGTTAATCACGCGTGTCTTGATTCAATACAGTCACTTGCATCCGGGCATTGTGATCCAGGCAAATATTAAGTCAACGAAAGAGACGATAGAAGACATTGAGGAGAACAAAAAAGAGATAGGTGTTGTCCGCTCCTCATATCATTTACCTGATCTCGCCTCTATTCCGCTTTACACCGAACATTTTTCATTGATCGCCACCAAAGACATTTTAAAAGATCTGCCAAAGAAAAAAGTCCTGTCGATTGGTGACCTTGTTAAACTACCTTTAGCATTATATCCGTCAAACTTTCTTGTCCGTGAAATGATTAATGATGAAGCTGCGAAACAAGGTTTTACGATTGATCCTAAATTTGAATTCTCGACGATGAATTCTTTAATCAAATTCGCTGAAAGCGGAATGGCAGCGACCATTTTGCCTGAGCCATTTGTCCGTGAAATAAATAGTGATTGCGTGACGTGCCTTCCATTTGCCACGGAAGAACTCTCCCAATTGGTGCAGATCGTTTATTTGAAAGGGCGGCAATTATCGAAAGCTGCAGAACTGTTCGTTGATCTTTTGAAGGAGCAATATCGCGAGAAGGCAGACAGCGAAATGGTCTTTCATCACTGATTGTCTTTTACTGCCCAAATATAAAAAAACAGCCCATCTGATCTACCGGGTTGTCTGTTTGTATAAAAAATCAGTACTGAATAAAACCTTGCGACTTAAGAACATCAAGCATGGACATTCTTTTTTCTGGATGTTTATCCATGGCTTTTGCAATCTGATTGGTAAATGTGTCAATCCGGCGATTTTTGCTACGCAGGTCATAATACTGAGAAACGGTTTGATCATAGTTTTCTAAGTTATGAACCAATCGCTCCGCCGACAACAGGAAAAGTGTATTTTGGAAGATGCAATAAATTAAATCAATAACGGCCTGGGCATCATTCAATATACTGCCCAGGTATACGGTTCCAAGTCCCATACTTTCAGCAGCGATTACGATATTTTGAGCGGATATGAATGCATCACTAAAAGATCTCAGACAATAATCGAACGAACCTAAAACTTCAGTGGATTTTCCTTTTTCCTGAGCGATTTCCGCGTTCCGATGCAAATCAGCCGTGATAACAAACAACCGGTTTGACTCAGCTATGTGTCTGATTACCGATTTCGGCCAATGATTTTTTCTTCTTCTCATCCGTGATATCAATAATAGAGTATTGCTGTAAAAAGCTGTTTGTCGGTGCATGCTGTGCCGCTTGAATTAATAGATCAATCTTCTCTTGTGGAATGTTTTCATTAGAAAATCCGCGAATGCTGCGATGATTAAATAATAACTGGATTGTTTCATTCATTTTTAAAACCTCGCTTTATTAGAATTTAGGGCATCGTTAATCAAAATGACGAATCTGAGGAATCAAGAGAACAGCCATTGTCGAGAAGATCAGCGTGCCACTCAGAATCAACATGGAGACAGTGCCGCCGATAATTTGAGCGAGCCACCCCGTGAGCAAGTAACCGACCGGCATCAGTGCAAATGAGCCGATCATATCCAAACTGGCGACACGCCCAAAGGCTTCATTTTCAACCAATTCCTGAAGGCTGATTTCCCAGATCAGCCCAAAAACCATAATGCCGGCACCTTCGATAAGCATAAGCAAAATAAGCATAAATCCATTTGGAATAAGAGCCATCAGGAATAGAGCACAGCCACCAAGACCAATACCCGTGTAGGCAATCAGACCCCGATGATTGCTCCTCTTGCATATTTTTTTCTGAATTTAGGTTTGTCAATTTTTTTCAGCATAGATGTTATCATGTATTTATCTTTTATTCCAATAATTCTGATATTAATAAAGTTTTTGATAGAAGTATCTAGTGAGAGAAAACGTAGAACAAGATATAAAACGCTGTATGAACAGTTACTACCAATTATTGTGAAGTTTTTTAATGAACATAATGTTTATGTTGGTAAAGAAGATACTCACTTGGTCTACTATCGTCAATTTCAAAAAAATCACCTCGATATTAGAATTATGTTGCCGTTTGTAAACAATGATATCATCGAGGGTTCACAAACGTTGGAGACAACATTAAAGAATGTAGTTGATGATGATGTTTTAATAAAATTATATATTGAAAAAAAAGCCGAAATCATAGAGGCTTTGCCATCAAACAAAGTGATGGGGCTAATGCTTATTAAGTAAAAAAATGCAGGCTTTTAGTTGCTGAATAATCCTGAATGAGATTAAATAAAAGCACCTTGGATCAAGATGATTTTTTATCGGTATTATTAAGTGTCTTTAAATTGCTCCGTTGCTCATTTCTAAACAACTTTATTGTTACTGTTATGTTGATAATTTGTCATTATCAACAAAAAGTTCAACAACTTTACTCCGAGAATTGGAGTAACATGATTATGCGGGTTTAAGATTCTAAAATTAAACAACTTTATTGTCACTGATCATCAATATAGATTTAAAATAAAGTTCGATTATTAATAAAAAAGTTTGATAAGAATGGCCTCTTGGAAGCTTATGTCTCTAAGAGGCCATTTTTTATTCTTCTGATATTTCAGGAGGTGAACCATTTGGGAAGACGTAGTAGACCTAACTCTGTTGATAAGAATCTAAAGGATGGCAGAGGTATGGATTTGATTTGAATTATAAACCTCCTATTATAAAATAATATGAATCCCCAACTGAGCTTGATTCAGGTGGGGATTATTTATGCAAGGTGTCGATTGTTTGGCGCTTACCGCAAAACAGAAACAAACCTTGAAGGCCATTGGGTATTAAAGCACCTCAAAAGATCATTCAAATCGATGTAATCATAGACACACGCAAGAAAAAATCGAAGGCCCGAAAAGGGGCATTGTCATGCCTTTTTTCCAAGTTTTTGTGTACCTAGAGCTGTCGAACTCGAGTTGAAGGAGCGTACCAGTATTGAATAAATAGATACAAACCATATTGTGCTATATGCAAGATAAAGAGCTACTTTTATACTTTTGGGCAGCCACACAAAGACAAAACTCCACGATACGCCGTTGAATAGAATATATGGAATTAGATATATTGCATAACTGAGTCCAGCTACAAAAATTAAGGATATAGTAAAAGCTAAAAT
>JARBTT010000111.1 GCA_029240055.1 Anaerosinus sp. | reverse complement strand
AAAAAAAGTAAACTCCTGTTAAATTTGTATTTATTTAGCAGGAGTTTTGAATTTGTGGGGGAATATGTAAATATAATAAGGATATTATATTTATACTATAGCAGGAGGGATTTTCATGTCTGAAAATCAAAGTCAGTCCAGTCAAACTCCAACTTCCACACCCATGTCCCCACATAAAGAGTATCAAGAAATCAATACATACGTTGTGTTTTGGGGATTATTCTATGCGGCAATATTTGCCTTGGCAATAGGCTATCTTTGTCTGAAAATAGGCCAGACGGTTGATGCCTTTGCTCCTGTTTCTGCAATGGCGATAGGCATGGCAGTCATGCTGAAACGAAAAAATGCTTTTCCGGAAAATGTCCATATTCAGGCTATTGCCAGCGCGGGTACCAATGGAATTGGTGGTGCTATGTTTATTTTGCCGGCCTTTTACATTCTAGGAAACAACAGCCTTGGTTATTTCCAGCTGGCAGTACCAATTATTCTAGGCAGTCTTCTAGGCGTCTTAATTGCTGCCATCTTCCGTCGCTATTTTTGCGAGGAGATGGCGGAGGCTTATCCGTTTCCGGCTGGTCGGGCCGCTGCCGAAGTTCTAACATCTGGCGAGGGCAGTAAAGTAAAGCTTATGCTAGGAAGTGGCATTATTGCCCTTATTTATGATTTTATCCTTAACAGCTTTGGCTGGTGGCAGGAAATCATTTCAAGCAGCGCTTTCAGCTGGGGCCAGCAACTGGCTGATAAAGCGAAATTGTCTTTCAGATTGGATAGTGAAACGGCGCTATTGGGAATTGGGTACTTTACTGGGCTACGGTATGCCGCTATTATCAATGCAGGTTCTTTCTTTTCTTGGTTTGTCTGCATTCCGGTTATTTATTACTTAGCTGGTGAGCATCATATGGTAGTTGAGGGTAAAGATATTCTCTTAGCTAACGCTCCTTTAAATGCAGTATTTCGTGAGTATGTACGGCATATTGGAATTGGCATGCTGGCTATGGCGGGTATTATTGGACTTTTAACTATGTCCAAAGCTGTATCAAACGTAGTAAAAAGTGCTATCGTCGGCATCTTCAAAAAATCTAGAATGACCCAACCAAATTTACTGCGAACCCAGCAAGATATTCCGATGCCTGCTATTATTGCCGGCATAGTTGGTATCGTCTTGCTATTCGCCTTGTTTTTTCATATTTATTTTTCCCAAAGTATAGTTCAAACCTTGTTAGCGATGGTAATTATTTCGATATTTACAGTCCTATTTTCAATTGTAGGAATAAGTTCAATTGCCCTTACTAGCACCGAACCCGTTTCAGGAATGACTATTTTTATGCTTATCGTTTCGGCGGTAGTGCTGGGCAATGTCGGAATGCACGGCGATATGGGCATTACTGCAATACTAATGATGGCGGCATTTCTTTGTACCGCTCTAGGGGTATCTGGGAACTTTATGTCAGAGCTTAAAGTAGCGCATCTCTTGGGGGCGACTCCCCGAAAGATGCAGCAATGGCAAATGGTTTCTCTTACCATGACTGCTGTGCTGTCAATTGGAGTCATTTTATTGCTTAACCAAGCGTATGGTTTTGTTGGACAGGATGCTTTACCAGCACCACAAGCCAATGCGATGGCAGCTATTATTAGACCCTTGATGGAAGGTGAAAGTGCGCATTGGATGCTATATTTAGCTGGAGGATTTTTCGCCATAATTCTCTGGATGGTAAAAGTTCCGCCTTTAGCTTTTGCCCTAGGTGCCTACCTGCCAATGGAGATTAATACGCCTTTATTGGTCGGAGGACTTATTTCATATTTTGTTTCTCATAGCAGTAAAGACAGTGTTTTAAATTCTTTGCGGTTGAGCAAAGGCCAAACAATTGCTTCTGGTTTCATAGCAGGTGGTGCTATTGGCAGTCTGCTTAGCGCCATATTACGCATAATGGGCTTTAACTACTTCCTAGAATCATGGGCCCAATCTCCGACTGCAGCATATCTTGGAGTCTTGTTCTATCTACTCCTTTGCGGGGTATTGTATAAAAAATCAATAAGTGCTAAACCGTCTTCGAATAATCCAAACGTAGCAAAGTCATTAAGTAGTTGACCAAGTTTTGAACATGCAAAAGTCAAAAATAGGAGCAGAAAAAATCATTACGATTTTTTTGCTCCTATTTCTGCTTTGCATCCCAAAATATAATCTCAAGGGTTGCCTTAAGTTTTGCTTTATCTTCGGTGCTTAATGCGATGCCGTGCCAAAGAAGGTTTGGCTCATTAATAATTTTGTTAAGATTGATAAATGGCTTTTCTTCGGAAAGAAGTGGCGGTGATGTTATGACATCACAACCTGCTAGATAGTCTATGGTTACGTTGAAAAAATTAGCAAGCTGTCGTATCGTTGCTAAATCTGGTTCGCGTTTATTTATTTCATATAAGGATAAGCGAGATCGAGAGATATTAGTTAATTGTGCTAATTCTTTTTGTGTTAATGATTTACGCTCGCGTAAATCCGATAGTCGTTCGCCAAGAGACATATAATCAACTCCTGTACATAATTATATGTTACATTTAAAAGCATTTAAATAATTGCTTCTAAATGTTGCAACTAGTATTGACAGCTACAATATGAAGCAATATAATGAAACTATAGATCATTTATAGTGTAGCCTTAAAGTACATCAATAATATTTGCCAAAATCCCTATTTTAAAACAAAACGTTAAATTTGGTTTTTACAAAACATATAACAGTATCTACTTGAAAGAAAATGCGCCATGAGAAGCGGAAAAAGTCAGAGGTGAATAAGGCATGAATTTTGAAGAGGCCTTAAATGAAACTTTAGTAAATTTAGAGTTGCAAGCGAAGACGAAAGTGGAAGCAATAAGGGAATTGATAGAACTGCTTTATCAAGAGGGAAAAGTCAATGATCGTGATCTGTTTCTGCAGGATGTCTATGAGCGGGAAGCAGAGGGGCGGACGGGGATTGGTAATCGTGTAGTGATTCGGTATTGTAAGTCAGATGCAGTGGCAGTAACTTCGATTGTGATTGGGCGGAGCGAGTGGGGATTAATGTGGGATTCCTCCGATGATCAGCTAGTTCGTATCGTGATCTTGTTTGCGATGAGTAACGAAGATAAGACAAAACTGCATTTGAGCCTGTCGGGGCAGATTACAAATGCTTTGGCGGATGAGCGGATACTGGAGCGATTGCTCTCAACCGAGGATAAAAAAGAAGTCATTTCGCTGTTAGCGGGAGACTAAATAAAGAGAAGAGGACGTAGATGAAGACTGTAAGGAATGCGGCTTGTAGTGTGGAAAAAGGTGCACAGACGATGAAAAATGAAGCGCAAGTTGAAACGCGGGGGAAGAATTATATTGAAAATAAATTGACACAGGGGCAGATCGAATTGCTTCAAAAATTCGGGCGGCGTCCTTATATGAATAAATAATACTTTTTATTGTCTTCTGTGATTAACGGGGGACATATTTTTTTGCAAATTGATTTTGTTTTTCTCCATGGAAATATTGCGATGTCGATAGAAGGTAGGCATGGAGCACGTGCAGAAAATGAGATAGTAAAAATAGGCAGGTTTGGATATGTGAAGATATCCAGCTCTGCCTATTTTTATTAGTAGGACAAAAAATCTATTGCTGTTGACCTATTTTTATGGAAAATTTTAAATTCAAAGAAATATCTAAGGTTGAAGTAGTTAAATATAGAAGGAGAAGAAAATTTATCCAATAAAAACAGAATTAAATATAAACATAGAAAGGACTTTGCTGCAATGAAAAGCTTATCAAAAAAAATAGTCGCAATTGCTTTGGGTGGATTTCTGTTAATGGGGATTAGTTCTACCATTACAGAAGCTTCACTATTATCTGCACATAGTGCTCCACAAGTTGAATTTTATGGCCATGGTAAAGCACCACCACCTCATTAAGAAAAGGAGCATCACAAGAAAAATAATAATGGTGCTATTATTGCAGGTACTATAATAGGCGCTGTTATTGCTAACAATTTATAAAAATATTTAAAATTTAAATAGGGGGCATATTTTATGAGTTTTTTATCAAAAAGAAATTTAATTGTTTTATCAGCAGGTGCTGTGCTTTTTACAGGAATATTGAATCCGTTTATTGCCAGCGCATCGCCTGAAGATGGTACTAATCCGGCTGTTCGTATTGGACAACCGCAAACCGATTCAGACAAAATGCAACAAGCCGATCCAGATAAAAAGCAACAAACCGATTCAGATAAGAAGCAACAAGCCGATTCAGACAAAATGCAACAAATAGATCCGGATAAAATAGCACAAAATCTTTCCGATATGTGCGGGGTTGATAAGAAAGAAATAATCGCTTATATGAACAAAGAGGTTCCTTTAAAAGACATATCCACGGGGGCTTTTGTAGCGAAAGCAAGTGGGCAGTCCTTTAAAAAAGTCATGGATTTGAAAAAGGAAACTCCTGATTGGCAAGACGTTACCAAAGCTTTAGGTGTTACGGAAGAAAAGGTAAAAGAGACCCATAATGATGTTGTATCGAAGATGTTCGAAGCTAAGTTAAATATTCCAAAAGAAACATCTTTAGCTCTTCTACAAAAAGGCTGTCAATCGTATGATATCGCTATAGCAAATGCATTTGCGAATGATACCAAAAAATCAATTACCGATGTGCTTGATATGAAAAAGGATAATAATAGATGGGAAGATGTAGCTGCTTCTCTTGGTATTAGTGAAGAAGCTTTTAGAAAAGATATGGATTCTCTTAAAAGTGTTATTTTCTAATATGGAGAATTTTATAGAGAATAGAATTAAAAAATATAATACAATTATTTTCTTTTAAGAGGGTATAAATGTAACTCCTACTGAATTTTGTGGGGGTTACATTTTTTTCGTAATTCAGTATTAATGTGAATGTATAGCAGGGATTGCTGGGGTAGAAGAAGAAAATATCCATAACTTACTTTTAGGTGAGTTATGGATATTTTTATGATTAAAAATGATATATGAGGTTTTTATGTTTATATTAGATTCGAAAAATAAAACGCCACTCTATCGTCAATTATACCAACAATTGCGCGTGAAAATTTTGAATGGTGAAATCCCTCCACAAGCAAGACTTGCTTCAAGCCGCAAGCTTTCTGCAGACCTTAAAGTAAGCCGAAACACGGTAGATACGGCGTATCAACAGCTTTTAGCAGAAGGATACATTGTTGGTAAATCAAGGAGTGGCTACTATGTCGAAACAATCAACAATGTGAATGTTTCTTTTGTACCAGAGATAGCAGAGGTAGAAACGCTTCCAGAGCCATCTGATGAAAAAATAAAATATGATTTCACCTATGGCAATCTTCCGCCCGATACTTTTCCTTTTCCTAAATGGCAGAGTTTAACGAATGAGTGCTTCCGAAACTACAAAAATCAATTATTGAAGTATAGTTCACTTATGGGAGAGCTTGGACTGCGCAAAGAAATTGTAAAATACTTGCGTGTTTACCGTGATGTCAAATGTAGTGTTGATCAGATTCTAATTACTTCGGGGACAGTAGAGGCGCTTACGCTTGCTTGTCAACTCCTACGTTCGGATACTACTGCCATAGCGATGGAGGACCCAGGGTTTCGAGCAGCCTATTTAGCCTTTAGAAATCAAGGTTTTCGCGTTGATCCTATTCCTTTAAATCATCACGGAATCAATGTAAAAGCCTTGCATACTTCCATTGCCAAAGCGGTATACGTAACGCCTTCTCACCAGTTCCCTACGGGTTCTATCATGTCGATAACAAGAAGGCTTCGCCTGATTGAATGGGCTTATGAACAAAATGGCTATATTATTGAAGATGATTATAGCAGTCATCTGCGCTATGATGTCAAACCTATTTCTTCACTGCAAGGGCTGGCTCCTGAGAAGGTAATCTATATTGGGAGTTTCTCCAAAATGTTGTTACCTTCTTTACGAGTAGCCTATATGGTATTACCAAAAAACTTAGTGCAAAAATTACAGGGTCAATCAGACTTCATTGCTTGTTCAGTGCCATTTCTCATTCAAAAGCCTTTACAGCTTTTCATGCAAGAGGGGTATTTTGAGAGTCACGTACGAAAGATGATAAACCATTTTAAGAAAAAACATAAGGCTCTTGTCTGCGCTCTTCAAGAAAATTTTGGTGATGAAATTTCTATCTCCGGGCAAAATGCAGGTATTCATCTTTTACTGGAAATCAAGTGTAGTGCTTCAGCACAAAAACTAATAGAACAAGCTGCCAAAGCAGGTATAGCTATTTCTACGAGTGGTAAATCATGGGTTCACTTTGCACCTCATTCTTATCCTTGTATCTTATTAGGGTTCAGTGCAATAGCGCTTGATGATATTTTGCCAGCGGTTAGACTTTTACGAAAAATCTGGTCTAGTGAAAAGTAACTACATGTCTCTAAAGGAAAATCCCCCTCTCTTTCAAAATAACAGAAAGAAAAGGGGGATTTGTTTATTTAACGCTGTGATGTAGTATGCTTTACTTCATTTGATCTTGCATGGTTTTCCAAACATCACCGTACTCTAATATTTTGCACGATTTAAGATAAGCTTCTTTGCCGAGTGTTTTGTTAATAATATGTAATGCCGCATCAATCCCGGCAGATATACCGCCAGCGGTTACAATATTGCCGTTGTCGACGAAGCGATCCTTTTTCTTCAAGCGAATCGTAGGGTCGATTTCAAGTAGAGCATCATAAAACATATGATGGGTGGTTGCTGGTAACTCTTTGAGTAAACCTGCTTTTGCTAGAAGTAATGCGCCATTGCAAACAGAGAAGACGATCTCTGCTTTTTGACTCTGTTCTTGTATCCAGTGAATAATCGTAGTATTACCTAAAATTGCTGGCGTACCTCCGCCAGGAATGATGACGATATCTGCCTGAGGACAATCGGTAAAATCATAGTTTGCTTTTACGGTCAAGTCAAAAGTGTTTACATCGCCTTTTTTCTCGCCGACTGTAAAAATCTCATACAGAGCAGGAGCTGCACCGTAATTTAGAACAGAAAAAGCTTCATAGGGACCGACAAAATCCATCGGGCACGCATTTTCAAACAGCAATATTCCTATTTTTTTCGTTAAGCTGACATTGTTCATTTCTTATTCCTCCATTAACTAACAATTATTATGTGTATAGCATAGTTTTATTACATCATAAGAATTGCCACTGAAAAAGAGCCAATTTTGAATAAGTAATAGGTGCCAGATTGTTTTGAATTTGAAAATGTGTGTATTTTCGAGCAAAGTAATAAGGGTAAAATTCTTTTGTAGTTTCAATCAAGAATCACAGCGTGTTCCTATCAGTTCATGAAGTTTATTTTTTAACGAGATTAATTTATTAAATATAACAAGTCCAGTCAAATGATTTGATTTTTTATGTGCATAATATTAATATACATATCAGAAATTCTAAATATGTTATTACAGTGTATTGATAATGTACTAATAAAAGGTTATTATATTAGTATAAAGTTAAAAAGGAAGTGCTATGTATGGCGCAAACAACGATTACTATACGCATAGATGAAAATTTAAAAAAACAAGCCGAAAAGCTATTTGACGAAATGGGTATGAATATGACTACTGCTTATACTATTTTTACAAAAGCAGTTGTGATGCAGGGGAAAATACCTTTTGAAATTACGGCGAATATTCCTAATGCCAAAACAATTGAAGCTATGCAAGAAGGCGATGATCTTATTAAGTCTGGAAAAAGTAGATTTAATAACGCTGATGAAATGTTTCATGATTTAGGAATATGATGTCATGCTACAACCAGAATATACGAATAAATTTAAAAAGGATTTGAAGATTGTTCAAAGTCGAAATTGGGATATTGAGATGCTCAAGGATGTTATTCGTAGCTTATGTGAGGAACAACCCTTGCCACAGAAAAATAAAGAACATTTTCTCAGTGGCAATTGGAGTGGGTACAAAGAATGCCATATTCAGCCTGATTGGTTATTGATCTATCAAATTGGAAATGGAATCATTGTTTTTGATAGAACAGGTACACATAGCGATTTATTTTAGACAGCTTGAATTTTCAAGCTGTCTTTCTTAGTTCACTCAGCATGGGCATAATCAAATAAGTGGAAGTGGTTAACTACATGCCCCTTGTAGAAAGACACATTTCATAACGGTAATTGCTTGACCTGCCAAAAGGACACGGTCATTTAGCATAGTAACCTTAATTATACCACCTCGGGCAGATGCTTGGTAGGCGGTAAAACTGCTTTTGCCTAATTTTTGCTGCCAATACGGGCCTAACACACAATGGGCTGATCCGGTGACAGGATCTTCATTATTACCGACCGATGGGGCAAAAAATCGGGATACAAAATCTACGTCTCCTTTTGAAATACTTGTTACCATGATGCCACGTACTGGAAGTTGGGAGAGAGCGGTAAAATCAGGTTTTAGATTTCTTACAATATCTTCAGATTCTACCTCTAACAAATAATGTATTTGGCTAGAACCGGAAAAAAGGGGATTGACTCCTAAAATGTTTGCCAAGACGGGAATGTGAGCTGGTTGTACCGGTAAGGAGGGGAAATTTAATTCTATCCATCCATCTTTTATGCAGGCAGTTAATAGTCCACTACGTGTGTGAAAGCGTGCTGTCTGATTTTTTCCAAGTAACCCTGTTT
>JARBTT010000110.1 GCA_029240055.1 Anaerosinus sp. | reverse complement strand
CCTAGGTTGGCGATGTTGGCGGCTAGGTCTTCTGAAGAGACATTTTTACCAAATACATCAAGGACGATAAGATGACTGCCCTCGGGCACTGCTTTTAGAAGACGCTCACCTTCTTTGGTAAGCGTCTTTTGTTTTTCAGCTTCGGATGGATTCTCTGGCATTTTTTCTTCGTCTATTTCAACGATATTTACCTTAGCATATAGCGTTAACCGCTTCATGAATTCGGCAATTCCTATTGTTAGATATTTTTCTTTAATTTTTCCTACGGCTACTATTGTAATCTTCATTATTCGTTCGCTGGCATCTCCTCTAATTTTACTTCTACCGTTGTTTTATTTCCATCGCGATCCAACTCTACATTTACTTTTTTGCCAACTTCATAATTCGCAATAACCGTCCGTAAATCTACGACACTATTGATTGCTTCATCATTAATTTTTAAAATAATATCACCTTTTTTAATACCAGCCTTCTCTGCGGGGCCTCCTTTGCTCACATTAGCAATATAAACGCCAGCATCAATGTTTAATTGATATCCTTGTCTTGCCGCTGAATCTTTATCATAGGCTCCAACACCCAAGTATGGACGAGCTACTTTTCCATGATCGATAATCGCTTGCACAATCGGACGAACGGTATTGGCAGGAATGGCAAGGCCGATACCTTCTACCCCTGCTACTGATATTTTCGCACTATTGATACCGATTACCATGCCATCGGCATTCACTAACGCACCACCTGAGTTACCAGGATTGATTGCCGCATCGGTTTGGATTAATTTGAAGCGACGTTCACCGATTTCAATGGAACGATTCAGGGCACTAATAACGCCTGTGGTTACGCTACCTTTGAATTCTTGACCGAGTGGATTACCGATGGCAATTGCTGGTTCACCGACTAAGATTTCATCGGAATTACCAAGTGTCGCAAAAGGTAAATCCTTCGCATCTATTTTAACGACTGCTAAATCTGTTACCGGGTCTGTACCCAGAACTTTACCGTTTAACGTTCTGCCATCAGATAAGGAGACAACGATTTCTTCTGCCCCTTCAACAACGTGGTTATTCGTCACGATATAACCATTTGCATCAATGATAACCCCTGAGCCTGAACCCTGTTCAACCGTTACCTTATTATTGAACCAGTCGCGTGCACTTGCTTTATTGGTAATACCAACAACAGCCGGTCCAACCGCTTGCGCTACTCTTACGACTGGGGTATTTCTGGCATCGGATATATTGGTGTTGGTTGGCACTTGTAAATTAGGCTCAGCCGCTTGAACCTTTGATTTCGCACCTTCACCAGCAAAATTTGTACAGCCTGAAAATAGCACACCACCAATAATTCCGACAAATAATACGACAAATAGATATGGTGTTAATTTTTTATAATAGTGTTTCATAATAAACTAACCTCCTAATACTTATTATATTTATTATTTAAATTTACAGGATAGCACTTGTTTATAAACCTACCATTTGACTTTGACTCGCCAAGCGAATGTCAAGTTCGTAGCCTTGTTCTCTGACGATTTTATTAACTGTTTCCCGGGCAATACTTGGTCGATTGTTCTCTGCGCTAAGATGTGCTAGGAAAACTTTCATGTGTTTTTGCTTTTCCATTCGCACCAATGCCCAAGCGGCATCCGCATTGGATAAATGCCCGCGATTGCCTAAAATACGCTGTTTTAAATACTGTGGATACATCCCATTTTTGACCAAATCCACATCATGGTTTGCTTCAAGTACGAGTACATCAGAGTTGTCTAATGCTTTTTGTACACTGCTTGTTACAAAACCTAAATCTGTTGCTACTGTACATTTGACATCTTTGCCATAAATACAAAACCCGACAGGATCAGCGGCATCGTGAGAAATATTGAAGCTCTCAATTTTCAGTCCACCGATGCCTAATTTGTCACCAATTTGATTGCAACATTCGTCAACAATTTCACTTCGGCAAACCATCGACCGAAAGGTATCTGGGCGCGTATAAATAGGCAGTTTATATTTTTTTGTCAATGTCGGCAAGCCATTGATATGATCGCGATGTTCATGGGTGATTAAGATACCATTGAGTTCTTCAATCGCCACGCCGATATTGGCTAAACTGGCTTTGATTCGCCGGGCACTAATCCCTGCATCCACCAAAAGTTTGGTATCGCCAATTTGCACATACGTCGAATTTCCCTTGCTGCCACTTGCGAGTACATGTACCTGTATCACTTACATAGCTCCATTCATTTTTGCGACCTCTTTAGCAACGTCATCTTTTATAATTTCTGGCAAGGCATTGACTAATAATGTTTGAATTTCGCGCAATCTTTCTTGTGTTTTTGCTTCAAACCGCAAGGTAAAGATTGGTTCTGTAACCGAAGAACGGATCATGCCCCAACCATCAGCAAATTCTAAACGGACACCATCAATTAGATTGGTTTTATACGCTGATAAATTTTCTGCCACTTTGGCAAGTACAGCTTCTTTATCATTTGGCAAGTATTTTACCCTTGCCTCGGTCGTTAAAATGTAATTTGGAATCGCATCAATCAAGGCGGAAAGTTTTCCATGCCGTGCTATGTATTCACACATTTTAAGACCGGCAAACATTCCATCATCATAGCCGAGTTCGCAGAAGAAGAAATGCCCACTGATTTCACCAGCAAATAATGCTTTTTCACTGATAAATTTACGTTTGCAGAAGGTATGTCCTGCCCGCGTCATGATTGGTCGTCCGCCCGCCTCCGTAATTTGCTGGGGAACTACCATCGAGCATTTCGCATCATAAATAATGTTCCCCGGCTCAGCTTCGAGATAATTGCGCGATAACAAGACTAAGATATCATCGTTATCTACAGCACGACCATTTTCATCAACAAAACCCGCCCGATCACCATCACCATCAAAGCCAATTCCGATATCAGCACCGACTTCTTTGACCTTATCACCAAGCTTTTTCAAGTTTTGCGGATACGCAGGGTTTGGTGGACGATTTGGGAACGTACCATCTGTCTCGCAGAAAAGCTCTACCACTTCGTAGCCACAGGCACGATATAAAGCTGGTGCAAAATCTGATACCGCACCATTGCCAGCATCAATCACGACTTTAAGCTTACCTTTTTTGGCTTTTCCCGCAGTTTGTTGAATATAATCTGCTATAACATCTAGCTTTTTAAGAGAACCTTTTCCTTCTACGTGAACATTTTGCTCTACTAATTCAGCAATTTCATGAATGTCCTCTTCACTGACAGGCATATTCCCTAAAACCAATTTAAATCCATTATATTCTGGCGGATTATGTGAAGCCGTTACCATGATACCACCCTCGGCCCCGCTTACTTCTAAAGCATAATAAAACATCGGCGTTGCAATATTACCAACATCGATAACTTCAGAGCCAGATGCCACCAATTCGTTTATTACAATCTCTTTTAATCTTGCTGTTGATACACGAAAATCACCACCGACAGCAACTTTTTTACCGGTTAATTTTACGCCAATTGCTTTAGCAATGCTTGTTACCACTTCATTGGTTAATTCAGTGTCGGCTAGGCCTCTAATATCACAGGCTTTAAATAAGCTCATCATAATCTCCTTATCTAACATTAAAATATCAATCTTTATTTTACCTTTGAACGAAACACAATACAAGTACTTATATTAATGTAACCAATTTACTTCACCTTCATAATATATAGTAAAGTAAAAACCGCAAGGATGTGTTGTTATGCAGCCTCACCTGAGACTAAAAAGAATCAGCGCTGTTTTTCATAAAAGGAGGTTCTTTATGGCAAATATAGAGAAAATCGCAAAAAGTATGATGCATGAAATATCCGATGGCAAAGTTGCCTTACATGAGTCTTTCACGGCTTACCTTCGCAATCAGGAAATCATCATCGCCCAAAATAAACATGTCATTGACACTTTGGAATCAATTAATCAAAAATTAAACACCCCAACTGCTGAATAAAAAAAATCGTGATCGTATAGCTTTACTTATAGCTACTCGCTCACGATTTTCTATTTGTATCCTACTATTAATGCTTTGTCTGACAGTCTGGACAGATGCCATAAAAATAAAATTGTTGTCCCGTTAACTGATATGCGGTTTTTTCTGCCACGTTAGCCACAAAACCAGTAGTATCAACTTCAAAAATATCATCGACACGTTTGCACACCATACAACGTACATGCGGATGATTGTCCGTGTTCGCATCATAACGAAAACTATCCTCGCCAACATTGAGAACCTGTACCAAACCAATCTCTTTTAAAATTTCAATCGTTTTATATACAGTTGCTAAACTCATCGTTGGATAGCGCGGTTGAAGCTGATTGAAAATTACCTCAGCACTTGGATGCTCCGTCGTGTTGTATAACACATCATAAATTGCTAAACGCTGTGGCGTAACTTTAAAACCTTTTTCCCGTAACAAGGCTGTCACGCTTTGCTCATCCATTTCTCCACCACCTTTAAAATATTTTAAACGCTCTTTATGTTCTCAATACGCATTCTTTTTATGGAATTTATTTCCACGAGAAAACGTTATTTAAGAAATAAAGACTATTAAGTAGATATATTATGTATTTATATTAACCAAATATAGAATACTTGTCAATATAACTTGACGGTTTTATTCAGAAAAATACCCCGTAAAAATTCTTTTACGGGGTATTTTTCGTCAAACTTCGATATTTTTTTTCAATAAAGTAACTTTCTCTTTCTATGTTATCTACTAGATGACGTAAAATTTTGTTTTACTCTATTGATTGCTTGAGGACTTGCTGTTTGTGTTTGATAATACCCTTTTTGCTCCATCATATCGAAGATTTGTTTTTGTTGACCATAAACATCACCGAGTACGGTCATATAATCACGTCTAAGTTGGTCATCAGAAGATTCCAAAATATAATTATTAAGGGAAGCTGCCATTAATTTCGAATCATTTAAGGCCACCTGCAATATGTTTTGTTCAGAAAATTGATTCGCTTGACCATTCATCTGCCCACTACTTTGCATCTGCGCATTACTTTTTTGTTGTGAACTGTTATTTTGTTGTACCACTCATTTCACCTCTTTCTATTGAATATTTTGTCCAGCGTTTAAATGTTTACTTAATGTTTGCGCATTTTGCGTGCATTTTTGTGAAATTTGTTGAAATAATTGTTTTGTCTGGGAATCTTGCAAAGTGCTAGCAAAATTGTTCATCGTTTCGGAGGAACTTTGTGCCTGATTTAAGTAATCTCCAAGTAATATCAATTCTTTCTCTGTTAACATACTCTGGCCTCCTTTCCAATTACGAAGTTAGTTTGCACGAGTCAGACCTGAAAAATGCATACTAAAAGGATATAATCATATTTTTTTATTGCAATTTTTGTAATTCACTTCGCACACTTTACATTGATATTTCCCCTTGCTTTTGTGGTATAATAAACTTTATTATTATAGAAATTTAAGGTTGTGTGTTTTTTCAAACACACTCTATTAATGAAAAAGTTGGTGACCAAATGATTTTAGAGGAAATTACTGGTTTTATTGCTAAGGAACTTGCTATAAAACCACATCAAGTAAAAGCAACGATTGATCTTTTGGATGACGGCAATACTGTGCCGTTTATTTCTCGATACCGTAAAGAAGCAACGAACGAACTTAATGAAGATCACATCCGCACAATTGAAGAGCGTTTGCAATATTTACGCAATCTCGTTAAACGCCAAGAAGACATCCTAGCAAATATCGAAGAACAAGGTAAAATGACTCCGGAATTAAAAATAGCGATTGAGCGCTCGACCAAACTACAAGAGCTAGAAGATCTCTATTTACCATACAAACAAAAGAAACGTACACGTGCCCAAATCGCTCGTGAAAAAGGGCTAGAGCCACTAGCTGAGCTTATCTTATCGCAAGAGTTAACCAGTGGTACACCACTTAATTGTGCTGCTGAGTACATCAATGAAGAAAAAGAAGTCCCCTCTGCCGAACTGGCACTTGCTGGTGCTATGGATATCATTGCTGAAACTGTATGCGAACAAGCTACTATTCGCGCTTTTATGCGTAAACAACTTTGGCAATACGGTGAACTTAGCACTGATTTAGTAGCTGAAACTGAAGAAAGCAAAGCCTTTTTAATGTATAAAGAACATCGTGAACCTGTCAATCGCATGCCTTCGCACCGTATCTTGGCTATGAATCGCGGTGAAAAGAAAGATATTCTAAAAGTAAAATTGGAAACCAACCACGATACGAATATTGATTTAATCACACGCCGGATCATTACAAAGTCTTCTATTTTTACCGAATGTATTGCCGAAGCAATTACCGATGGTTATAAACGCTTATTATTCCCAGCACTTGATCGTGAGATTCGCTCACTCTTAACAGAAAATGCGGAAAAACAAGCGATTCGCGTATTTGGTTTGAATTTAAAACAATTATTACTACAACAACCGCTTGCCGGTCATACAATTCTCGGCCTCGATCCTGGCTATCGGACTGGCTGTAAAATGGCAGTCATCAGCCCGACTGGTGCAGTTCTCGAACATGGCGTTCTATACCTAACTGCCAGTGATGCACAAAGAGAGCAAGCGGGCGAGAAAGTCCTTGCGCTGATCAAAAAACATAATATTACCTTGGTTTCTATCGGCAATGGTACGGCTTCTTATGAAACCGAAGAATTTACAGCCAAATTAATTGCTGATAATAACCTTGCTGTAAACTACTTAATCACCAACGAAGCTGGTGCATCCGTTTACTCCGCTTCAAAACTAGCAAAAGATGAATTACCTGACTACGATGTTACGATTCGCGGTGCGGTATCCATTGCCCGTCGTGTCCAAGATCCACTTGCTGAACTAGTAAAAATTGATCCAAAATCGATTGGCGTTGGACAATATCAACATGACGTAAACCAAAAAGAACTTTCTGGAACACTAGATAATGTTGTGGAATCGGCGGTAAATCATGTTGGCGTTGAATTAAATACAGCTTCGATTGAGCTGTTAAAACACGTTTCTGGGATCAATGCGACTGTAGCAAAAAATATCGTTGCCTATCGAGACGAAAACGGCAAATTTAACAATCGTAAAGAAATTTTAAAAGTTGCCCGTCTCGGTCAATCTGCCTTCACGCAATGTGCTGGTTTCTTGCGTATCGCTGGCAGTAAATCACCACTCGATAACACTCCAGTGCATCCAGAATCTTATAAAATCGCTGAAAATATTGTAGCTGAACTTGGTTTTGCCTTAACGGACTTAAACGATAAAGATAAAGTACAAGAACTCCAAGCGAAATTTAAAACTGTGGATGTCGAAGCAGTTGCAAAAAAACTAGAAGCCGGTGTCCCAACAGTCCGCGATATCATCGATGCGTTGGCGAAACCTGGCCGTGACCCACGGGAAGATCTTCCTGCACCACTTACCCGCAAAAGCATTGTAAAATTAACAGATTTAGCCGTTGGTACAATCGTAAAAGGTACTGTGCATAACATCACTGACTTTGGCGCATTCGTCGATATCGGCATCAAAACAGCTGGACTGATTCATCGTTCTGAGCTCAGTCACAAATTCTTCCGACATCCACTTGATGTCATCTCAGTCGGTGATATCATCGATGTGATGATCATCAGCATCGATGCCGATAGAAACCGTATTGGACTAAGCTTAAAACAAGTGGAAAAGATAGATAAATAATAACAAAAGACTGTCATCAGCAATATAATTATATCGCTGACGACAGTCTTTTTTGCGGAAAAGCAGTCCGAATTAGGAGTCAGATTATCCAGTTATTGATGATTTTCTTCATGCCGTGCTTATGACCTGTTTGGCGCATATTATTCACAACTGCTATCTCAGTTATCTGTAACCATGCTTTCTATGTTTACCTTTGGATTTAATCCTTCATACCAATGAGTCTTATAAATAGCAGGTGATTTTCCTAGGTTATTTATATGGAGTTTACCAATCTTGATGTAGCCAGGCCCTAGGTTGTGTTGGTTTCCTGAAAAAATAATGCTCGGAATGACGCAATCCTGTGATATTATATTGTTTATTGTAATTCCAAATTTATGTGAATTATAAGCAAATACAGCACTCAGTTTGCAACGCACAGCCATTAAAGTACCTATTTCAAAATTTTCTATCGTTTCATAGTCGTAATTAGGTTCAAAATCGATAGCAGCCGCTGGTAGTGTACCTGATATATCCTCTACGCGTAGGTTTTCTATGTAGCTGTCAAGAGCGGAAATCACGCTTACACCTTGTCTCCTACAATTTTTAATAGTAGTTTTTCCTTTAATATGGATGTACTGATTTCTGTCTGTTTCTCTGATACTACCAAGGTAAATACCATCTCCCCAACAATTTTCTATCATAGCGTTAGAGATGTCAACATATTGACTATTTTTTATACTGATACCCATTCCCCATTCCCCGGTTGTACCGTTATGTTGGTCTTTATCGCCTATGACATGGGGATCAATCAAACCAACATGTTGAACATTATGAATGTTTATGACGGTATAGCTATCTGCCGCATTTGGGATGGCTTTTAACTTTGCACCGCTGGAAAAATCCAGTGTAACGTTGGATTGCATAGTAATCCCGGTCAGTGCGTCTACCATGTACGTAGCATCATCCGAAAATTTTAATACACCGCCGCCTGTTGCTGATATAGAAGCTATGGCTTCATTGATTTGCTGCGTATTATCAGTACTGGCTGTTATTCCCAATTCAGCAGTTGTATAATTCTGTGACATAGAAAGCGGCTGTGTTGCAGGCGTATCGGCTGCATACGTAACCTGCTCCTTGGGAAACATGCAATTTAAATCAATTTTTTGCAACACAAAGTATGCTGTAATAAC
>JARBTT010000109.1 GCA_029240055.1 Anaerosinus sp. | reverse complement strand
TTCTTTTATGTATACTAGACCAAATACAACTTTATGTTAAATTTTTTGAACTACACCGATTATAAATATCGTAGATAAAGATAAATACTCGATAGAATGATTGATACAATCATAAGCGGAAAGCAAATTAACATATATTTTACAAACGATAATTGGTGACCGTGCTTAGCAGCCATACTAGCAACAACGACATTGGCACTGGCACCAATAAGCGTACCATTACCCCCTAGGCACGCGCCAAGGGACAACGCCCACCAGAGTGGTTCTAAATTAGTGAACCCCATGTTACTCATCTCTTTAATCATGGGAATCATCGTTGCAACAAAGGGGATGTTGTCAATAAAGGCAGATGCTATCGCACTCATCCATAAAATCAACATCGTCGTCGCGGTTACATTGCCTTGCGTTATTTTCATCGCTTCGGCAGCAACCAACCTGATTACACCCGTTTCTACAAGTGCGCCCACTAAAATAAAGAGACCCGCAAAAAAGAAAATTGCCAGCCATTCTACTTTACTAAATATTTTGGTTAGCATTGTTTCATCACGAGCAATTGTGATTGCCATCAAAATACTCGCACCAGTTAATGCTGCCGTAGCCGTTTCTAAATGCAATACACTATGCATTGTAAATAGAGTAATGGTAATTGCCAAAACAACTAAACACTTTTTCAGTAGTTTGGCATTGGTAATTTGATTTTTTTCCTTTAGATTCATTATTTTTGCTTTTAAATCTTCCGTAGTATGTAACTCATTACGATAAATGAGCATTAACAACAGCAAAGTAACAGCCTCAATCACGATACAGATAAAAGTAAGATTTACTAAAAAAGCCATGAAATCTAACTCTTTTACTGCACTGCCGATCATAATATTGGGTGGATCACCAATCAATGTAGCTGTCCCACCAATATTAGCAGAAAGAATTTGCGCAATCAAAAATGGTTTTGGCGATATTTTTAACTGTGAAGCAATACTAAAAGTAACTGGGACCGTCAATAATACCGTCGTAACATTATCTAAAAATGCCGAACAAACTGCCGTAAGTAAACTAAACACCACTAAAATTTTAATCGGATCGCCTTTTACTTTTTTTGCTGACCAAATCGCTAAATAATTAAAAAGACCGGTTTCACTTGTTATATTCACAATAATCATCATACCAATTAAGAGACCAATCGTATTAAAATCAATATGCTGAATCGCCGTTTCTTGACTTAAGATGCCAAGTAAAATCATCGCGATTGCACCCGTTAACGCAACCACAGTACGATGAATTTTTTCCGATACAATCAGAACATAGGCAATGACAAAAATGGCGACTGCCAGTAATGCATTACTCTCCACTCACTTCACCTCTCCCTAACTGTGATATCAATTTTCTTCTATTAACCTATGTATAAAATATGGCTAACATCATCGAAGCAGTTATGCTAGATTAGTCAGCCATAAAATGATCTATTTGTTTGCTTTTTTCTTAATCGGCACTGCTGAAAGTACGATTTGTTTTCCTTCACGTGCTACTTTGATATCATAGTCAATCATGCCATCTTTATACAACTCTAGCTTTAACTCTAATAAAGCTTTCCCAATCTTCTCTTGCAATTCCTTTGTCAGAAAGGCTGTCGATAGATCTTCTTTTTCTTTATTTATACCCTTAGGTTTAGGCTTAACGAACGGTTCCTCTTCTTCAGCAGCTAAAAACATATGTTCAAAATTTTTCTCTTCCTTGAACCCAACCACCATCGCCTTATCACTTAAGTTTTTTGGTATTTTCGCCATATTCTATCACTCTCTTTTCATGATAAACAAAGGTTATATCAATCTTTTTTTGCTTTTGCCCAAGAATCACGTAAACCAACCACACGATTAAAGACCAATTTATCTTTTGTTGAATCTTTATCTACACAAAAATACCCTTGGCGTAAGAATTGGTAACGAGTTCCTGGTGCTGTCCATTCAATACTTGGTTCTACCATACAGTTCTCCACTATTTCTAAGGATTTTTTGTTGATAGAATTCATGAAATCGGCACTTTCTTCTTCTTCTTCATTTACTAATAAATAGTCATATAAGCGAACTTCTGCTTTAATCGCATGTTTCACTGAAACCCAATGCAGTGTGCCTTTGACTTTACGACCACTATTGGTTTTACTACCGCTTTTCGTATCTTCATCATACGTACAATGAAGTTCTACGATATTACCAGCTTCATCTTTAATGACCTCTTCGCATTTGATAATGTAAGCATGTTTTAGACGAACTTCCCCGCCCGGTTTTAAGCGGAAAAATTTCTTTATTGGTTCTTCCATGAAATCTTCTTGCTCTATATATATTTCGCGACTAAACGGCATATTACGTTTTGCAGTAGAATGTGGATGATTTTCAGCAACGACATACTCTACTTTGTCTTCAGGATAATTTGTCAGCACGATCTTTAATGGATCTAATACTGCCATCACACGATCCGCACGTTCGTTTAAGTCTTCGCGAATACAATGTTCCAGCATCGCAACATCAACTAAACTATTGCTTTTCGCCACACCAATCCGCTCGCAAAAATCACGAATCGATTCTGGCGTATAACCACGACGACGTAAGCCAGAAATCGTCGGCATCCGAGGGTCATCCCAACCAGATACCACGCCTTCTTCCACGAGCATTCTAAGTTTCCGTTTACTCATCACACTATTGGTTAGATTCAAGCGAGCAAATTCAATTTGTTTTGGTCTAGTATTTTCATCAAAACCAAGTGCTTCTAACGTCCAATCGTATAACGGACGATGGTCTTCAAATTCTAACGTACAAATGGAATGTGTAATACCTTCAATTGCATCAGAAATTGGATGTGCATAATCATACATTGGATAAATGCACCATGCATCACCTGTGCTGTGATGTGTCGTATGTGAAATACGATAAATCGCAGGATCACGTAGATTGATATTCGGTGATGCCATATCTATTTTCGCTCTTAGAATCCGTGCACCATCAGCAAACTCACCATTTTTCATCCGCGTGAATAAATCTAAATTTTCTTCCACCGAGCGATCGCGATATGGGCTGTTCTTGCCTGGCTCAGTTAAAGTTCCACGATATTCACGCATCTCAGTTGCATTTAAATCACAAACATAAGCTTTACCAGCTTTAATTAATGCAAGGGTAAAATCAAATATTTTCGGGAAATAATTAGATGCATAGAACATTCTATCATCCCAATCAAATCCCAACCATTTAACATCCTCTTGAATAGAATCTACATATTCCACATCTTCTTTGGTTGGATTTGTATCATCGAAACGCAAGTTACAAACACCATTGTTATGAATCGCCAAGCCAAAGTTTAAACAAATTGACTTCGCATGACCGATATGTAAATAGCCATTTGGCTCTGGTGGAAAACGAGTGTGAATCCCCTCGCTATATTTCCCATTTTTTAAATCTTCATCAATAATGTTTTGTATAAAATTTGAAGATATAACACTGTTTTCTGACATAAAACTTACCCCTTCATTATTCATCTATTTCATTCGCAAATATTAAATTTAAAAATAATTCTCTTGATGAATTATTCAATTTTAAGTACAAATAGCTTATATTCGTTCTTTTATGACATATTCCTGCTTTATACTGGATTTTTAATACAAAAGACCTCTATTCTGACACTTTTGCCTTCTCTAACATGTACGCTTCTAATTTTTCAATGCCTTGCTGTGTAATCTCTGTTTTTGGTAAACAACTTAAAATATGTTCCACGTGACCAAGCGCAATAATCTCGCGAATCGTCCATGCAAAATAAATATTATAGATCCAAAGCAACCTAACTAACTTCCGGTCATCTTGAGTTTTAATATCTGAGTAATCACATTGCTGACCATTCAAGAAACTTTGGATAAACTTATCACTATACCCCGTTCCATCAGAAGGTTCTAACGTTGGTTCCAGTACACGATAAATATCTAATTTATCGGCATCTCGAATCACTTTTGCAAATAGGATCACTCGTTCATTCTTGGTTTCTGCAATCTCAATCGCATTATGATTGGCAATGGCAAACGTAAAGACCTCACGATCCTCATCACTCAACCTATTTAGCAAATCTAAACTTGCAATTTCCTTTAAACCAAGCAATGCATGATTTTCTGACCGCCGGTCATTAAAGGTCTTGTAAATACTATATTGCTTAAATCGCCCAATATCATGAAACAAACCAATCATCATCGCGAGTATTTCATCATGATGATTAAAATTGAGCACCTTTGCCAGTGACTGAGAATGTTCTACTACATACTTCGTATGTTCTTCTTTTAATAAGATATTTTTGTGAACAACCTCGTCTTCAGTATAAAACGTTTTGATATATGTTTCCACCCAAATTAGCATATCCTGCAGTAATTCTTCCAAATAAGCTCAACTCCTAAAAACTTACGGTAAATTCATATAGCATTATTATACTACTGCAACCTATTATTTGCAGTATACCCAAATAAATTAATTACTATTTTATTCTCTGAGCAGTCTTTATTCTAGAAAGAAAAATTTATTCTCAGCATTCTAAAGCTCACATAAACAATTCATATATCAAAAAATTCTATCTAAAAAGACTATAAATAAAACTAAGAGTTATTGCTTAATTACATTGCAATAACTCTTAGTTTTATTACTTCAATCGATCAAAAACGATATCTTTTATTACTTCACTGGCTATAATCAAGCCTACTACAGATGGGACAAAAGCGATACTTCCTGGGCAATCAGCTTGCACCATTTCACCATTTTCATTCTTCAACATTGGAACCAACGGTTGTTCTTTCGAATAAACAACCTTTAGTGAATCTACACCACGCTTTTTCAATTCTCGTCGCATCACTTTTGCTAGCGGACAAACAGAAGTTTTCTTGATGTCGGCAACTTCAAACCGCGTTGGGTCAAGCTTATTTCCCGCCCCCATACTACTAATGATAGGAATATTACGTTCTTTGGTTTGCACAGCCAAATCAAGCTTTGCTGTTACATTATCAATCGCGTCGACAACATAATCCAAATCTGGTTTCAAAAAATCATCCGCCATACCTGGCAAATAAAACTCTTGCCTAACTACGATATCAATTTCCGGTGCAATCGAAAGCACGCGCTCACGCATCACTTCAACTTTTGATTTTCCTACCGTTAAAGTGGTTGCTGGAAGCTGGCGATTGACATTACTAATCGAAATATCATCTTTATCTACCAGCACCAAATGTCCTACCCCTGAACGTGCCAGTGCTTCTACCACAAAACTCCCAACACCGCCAACACCGAAAATCATAACCTTACTATTTTTCAGTTTTTCTATTCCATTGCTTCCCAGTAGCAACTCAGTTCTGGTTAATCTATGTTCCATCTTCAACCATCCTTACTATAAAAATCACATTTGATTATTATTTTAACATAAGTCGCTTTACTTGCAAACGTTATCAGGTTCCTCCGATTTGCAAACTGCATATAATAATGTAACTCATAAATTTTTCGCAATACTAAAACATTATAAGAAGGTGAAAAAATTGCCATACGATGAAGACCCTGAATTTATCGATTGGGAGGATACGATGCCTCCTCAGGATAGTCGATTCCTTGCTTTCGCTCCAGCCGTCGCAATTGCTGCACTAGCTGACGTCGCACTACTCGGCTGTCGTCCGCGCCAGTACTATGGTTGGCGCGACTATTATACCTGCTCCCCCAAATATGTCTGTCGCCCACTCCCCTACTGAGGCAATTATTTCTAACAGGCAAGTCAACCTAAAAATGGAACTATGAAAAATACATAGCTCCATTTTTTATCGCATTACCAACCCTTACAAACATCTACCCATTCATTACTTTGGGCATAGTTGAAAAGTTCATCACAAGTTAGTTCAATCGCACTATTACTACTACCACAAGCGGGAAATATGGTATCAAATCTTTTCAGTGAAACATCCGTAAATATTTTTGTCGCTGGATTTGTGATAGCAAATGGACAAACCCCACCGATGGCATGTCCTGTAAATTCTACTACCTGTTCCGCTTTTAGCATCTTTGCCTTTACGCCAAATTTGGCTTTAAACTTAGCATTATCGACTTTTGTATCCCCTGCCGTCGCGATTAAAATACAACCGTCCTCACCATCTTGAAATGAAATTGTTTTTGCAATTCGCGCTGGGATAACGCCAGCTGCCTCTGCCGCGAGGTCCACAGTTGCACTCGACTTTGCGAATTCTAGCACCTTACCATCCATATCCCATTGTTTTAAATATGCTTTTACTCTCTCTAGCGACATCATCATTCTTCTCTCTATTTTGTTTTCAAGGTAAAAATCGTAACTTCAGCTGGACACCCGATACGAAATGGGAACCAACTACCAGCTCCTGTATTGACATAGCCATAGCGATGATTGCTTCTGTACATACCACGCATATACTTATAACGGACTGGCAATAAGGTTTGTCCCATAACCGCAACTTGTCCACCATGGGTATGACCTGTTAAGGTAAGATCAATACCATTTTCATAAGCGGCATCAATGCAAGCCGGGTGATGGCTAAGCAGTACCTTCGTAGACTCAGCCGGTACATTTTTCATCGCTTCTGCTGTCATCTCTTTACATTTTTCAATCTGCTCTTGTGCTTGATCCGTCCAAGGGTAATCTACGCCAAGTAAATACAGAGGCTTCTTGGCTTCAACCAGTAAGTCACTCGTATTTGTTAATACTTTTACTTTACTTGCTTCTAGCGCCGCTTTGATTGCCGTAAAATTTTTAAAATACTCATGATTTCCCCACGAAAAATAAATACCTTTGGGAAAGGCTGGCGCATATTCATTAAGTAGCACTACTGTTTGATCTAGCATCCTAACCTCATCAATAAGGTCACCCGTGATAACCAGAACATCGGGACTTTCTCCTTTAACTCGCTCTAAAATCTTCCTAAATTTATGCACTGAAAAAAACAAGCCCAGATGAACATCGCTAATTTGTGCTATCTTGAAATTTTCTAACGTGGCATCTAAATCAGGTAAAATAATCGTATGCTTCAATATTTCCACCTGCTTACTACCATAAAAAGCTCCATAAGTGCTCAGCCCAATTGAAGCCAGTGGCAATGAAATCGCAATTCCTTTAATTAACCTACGTCTTGTCATATCTACCTCCACCGTTTCTGTATTAAAATATTTTAAAACAGCTTTCTTGATGAAAAAATAAAACGGTAACAACAACAACGCAAATAACTGCGCCATAAACCAAGCAATAACAAACTCCACTATGATTCCAGAAAAAGAGTACGTATCGAATATGCCACGACTAAGCATAAAACCAACAAGAGCTAACACGTTTAAAAGCCAATAGATCTTTTTTAACTTTATCGTTCGATAAACTGGGAACAAGCGCATCGCTAATGTAATGGAAAGATAAGAAACCACGATAATAAACAAGGATACTAACAATAAAATTTGAATTGATGGACCTTTCACAATTACCTCCACAATCGAATCATTATACTTATTATGTTCAAAATTCGAAAAATAATAAACATAATAATTTACATTATTTTACGCTATATGACATAAAAAATCTAGTAAAAAAAAGTAGAATCGACCAAAGCCGATTCCATTATAATCATTTAATTGCCTTTTTCAGCATATATTTTTTTATTTTAAACTTCACCACGTAAATGAGCCAACTCAGCTTGTTTCTCACAATAATACCATCTAACCGAATTACCGATAGCACAACGGACTGCATCTAGCTTGCCTTGTTGGGCAAGTTTCTTTAATCTACATGCATCAAAACCACTGACTGATAAATAACTTGCGGAAATGAAACCTCCCCTTTTCAAAAGATTACGATAGCTACTACTATCCTTACGGTCCATTTCAATGCTCTTTATTGCCACAAAAGATCCCCCCATTTAACTATGTGAGATAAATCTTACAGCTCATCTGTGATGACACCTACATTATAATATATTTATGTAGATTTGTATACTAAAATTTTGAAATATATATTTTGCAGCCACATCCAAGATGATAAAAAAGCCATTTTCCCCTTGTTTTTCCCTTGCATTTAAGCTTCTATAATAAATACAAAAAAGTTCAAATATCTCCTAACAAACTCTATCTAAACTATGTTTTATTTATTGATTCCATTTCAAGGTCCCACTTTTCAAATACATTTTGGTTCCAAAACGTATATTTCACTCCTCCTAGCCACCTACTTGGAACATTTTACGTTGATCTATTTGCGCAATTGTACTGTCATGGAAACACCGTTCGCGCGGTTTCAACTTAATAAATATCTTGCAGCTTTTTATCTTGTTTCCGCCTACAGTCCTGACAAACCATCTGAACCTCTTCAATTATAGCTTTACCACATGTTTCACAAATCGTTAATGGCTTTGCTATAACTAGTGTCGGCTTATTTCTAGCGATACTTTCTAAACTGCTATTTTCTGCAGAAATTTCAATTGCTTTTTCTGGACAAACGATCGAACAAACATTGCACCCTGTACAAAGCGTTTGATCATGTAGCAATTCTGAGCCATTTTTTTCTTGATCCATTACGATCTGCAAAGCTTTATTGCGACATGCTCGTACACAAGTGCCACACATCGTGCAGTTGTTAAAACCTTTTGCCCCCTTAAACAGTGGAGCAGCCATTCCCTTCGCATCAGTAAATCTCTGCTGTAACTCAGTTACTAGTAAACTGCGATAATCAGATGGTTTTTCAACCTTAGGTAAAACTTCAGAAATCGATTGTTTTAACTTTGTTAATACAAAGCTAAACAATTCTCGGCGATTGATTTGCTCTGCTGATTTTTTTTGTTGCCATGAAAATGTAATCGGCTTGATATCAAGTTTCG
>JARBTT010000008.1 GCA_029240055.1 Anaerosinus sp. | reverse complement strand
GCTGCATAAAGAAATAGCGTAACAGCCAAAACTGCTACGCTATAAAGTCTAACTTTAAGGGGTCACCTCACCTAGGTGTGTCCATTTTGAATAGGTGGTAAAAAGGACAGTTTGAGATTCCGAGGACAATAAGGGTAGTAATCATTGTTCTTTTTTATATGCTAAAATCTAAATTTTTACAAAAAATCATTTAATTAATGTATAATATGGTTTAAAATGTTAATAAGAGAATTTAACTTCTTTAAAGAGTCAGCAATCGGTTCACAGATATCTGTTGCTAATAATTGAAAAAACAACCTTTCCCCGTGTCTCTCTTTTTGCTCTCAATTTCGGAGTGAGCTATAAGAAAATCAATAAATTTTTATTGGAGATGAATGCTAATGGATAATACGAAAAGATTTTCAAATAGGGTAGAAAATTATGTTAAGTTTCGTCCATCGTATCCTAGCGAAGTAATTAATTTTTTATATACTAATGTTGGTATAAACAAGGACTCAACAATTGCTGATATAGGCTCGGGAACCGGTATTTTCACTAAACTAATACTTACACAAAAAAACAAAGTATATGCTGTTGAACCAAATAAAAAAATGCGGGAAGCAGCCGAAAATTTGCTAAGCAAATATGAAAATTTTATATCTGTAAATGGTTCTGCGGAAAGTACGACATTAACGTCGTCATCTGTTGATTTTGTTGTTTCGGCTCAAGCATTTCACTGGTTTGATGAACTGAAAGCTAAAAAGGAATTTTCGCGAATTCTTCATCCAAATGGGAAAGTTATATTAGTTTGGAACAGGCGCATAAAGGAAGGCAATCCACTTTTTATTGACTATGAACAGTTGCTGATTCATTACGGCAAAGACTATAAAAAGATAAGTGTTGAAAATACCAGAAATACTAAACTAGAGGAGCTTTTTCAGAATACGTATGATACTCGTATGTTTCCAAACAACCAATATTTAAATTTCGATCAATTGAAGGGGCGGTTATTATCATTATCTTGTGCCCCATTACCAGGTGATGACGATTATGAACCAATGATTAAAGAGTTAGAAGATATCTTTGATAAGTATAACGACAATGGCTTTGTATCTTTTCAATACCAGACAATAATTAATTGGGGTAACATCCGATAAAAATCCATTGCGTGAACAATAAAATCCAGATGTGATGGGTACTGATATGCTCCTTGGTATCTTGATTTTATTTTGCTTTTATGAGTAATGGATGAAAATATGAAATATTGAGTATGGACGAATTTAATTAAGAGCATAGAAGGAGTTTACAATGCAACAAAAGCCACGAATGCTTTATATTGATAATTTAAAATCTCTCATCATCATCCTTGCCGTTTTAACACATGCTGCGGTTACCTATAGCGGTATAGGAAGTTGGTATTACAAAGAACAGCCCGAGCAAAGTTTAATTTCGATGCTGTGCTTTTTTGTTTTCCAGACATTTAGCCAAGCATATTTTATGGGGTTAATGTTCCTATTAGCTGGTTATTTTGCATCGATGTCCTATGAACGAAAAGGATGCACAAAGTTCATTAAGGATCGTATTATCCGTTTAGGAGCTCCGACGTTACTATATATGCTAACAATTCATCCATTTATGTACTACTTAATTGATTGGCATAATATTAGGACACAAGCTTCGTTCATAGAATTCTACCTCAACTATGTGCTAAGTCTCCGATTTCTTGAAGGAACAGGCCCCTTATGGTTTGCCTTGGCATTGCTAATCTTCTCAATAGTATATGCTCTTATTAAGGTCAAAAATTGTGAAATTCGATATTCCGATAAATCGTTTTCTGTTAAAGTAATGGGTAAACTTATTCTTCTGCTCACGACCAGTACATTTGTTGTCCGACTTGTTGCGCCACTTGACACCTCTGTTTTTAATATGCAATTATGTTATTTTGCTCAATACATTATTTTGTTTTCTTTCGGTATTCATGCGCAGAAAAATAATTGGTTATCGAAAATTGAATATCTCTTTGGGGAAAAATGTATATTAACGGCCATCGTTCCTGGAATCTTATTTTTACTAAGCATTGTTTATTTGGGGGGAGCTTTAGAAGGCAACTCAGATGCTTTTAAGGGTGGATTCCATTGGCAAAGTCTAGCGTTTAATTTTTGGGAAACTATTACTGGGGTATGCATGTCAGTAGGTCTGATTGCTTGGTTTCGACAAAACCTTAATTGGCAGAATAAATTACTAAAAAAAATATCGGATAGTGCATTTGCCGTGTACGTATTTCAGGCCCCTATTCTTGTTTCATTAGCACTGGCAATGCAAATGCTGATTCTTCCTCCTATCTTAAAGTTTTTACTACTTTCCGTACTTGCGTTGCCCATAGCGTTTTTAATAGCCCAAGTTATTAAAATCATACCGCTATTTCGTACCATTACTAAATTCTGATTATTAGGTATTTAAAGGTGAAATTTAATTGAGAAAAATGAGATCAGTTGACTAAGAAAAAAGAAGGTTATAGCATGCCTAAAATACAAAGAGCACCATTTCAAGTGTTGGTCCTTCCATACTATATAATTACAGCGAGACGTCAAATAGAGTATGCGATATTTAGAAGAAAAGATATAGATATTTGGCAAGGTATAGCTGGTGGGGGAAATGCTGGTGAAAATTCACTGGAAGCAGCTAAAAGAGAATCTTTAGAAGAAGGTCAGATATCTAGCAACAATCAGTTCATCAAATTGGACTCAAAAGCTACAATACCTGTTAAATATGTGATTGGTGATTTTTTATGGGGATCAGAAACTTATGTAATCCCTGAATATTGTTTCGGAGTTCATGTAAAAGAACAGAATGTTATTATCTCAAAAGAGCATGCGGAATTTAATTGGGTCAGTTTTGACAAAGCTATGGAGATGCTTAAATGGGATAGTAATAAAAATGCTTTATGGGAATTAAATGAAAGGCTTCATACAAATGGAACAATTATTCGTTCAATATAAAAAAATGAAACAACGATGTATCCGATAGAAGGCGGTATTATGAGTGCTTTCATAAATTTTATGAAGAAGGTAATAACGCAAAGCCAATGATTGAGTTGATTGCAGAGTATGTAGAGGAAATGCTTGATCAATACATTGTAATATTGAATAGTTAGATTAAAAACAGGCTTTCAACTCTTGTTAAATTTATGTGGAAATTTGGCAGGAGTTTTTTTGTTGCGAGGCAAATGTAACAAAATATATATTTATTTTTAGGGGGATATGCATGGAAGTTTTACGATCTGTTTGTCCGTATGATTGCCCTGATACATGTGGATTACTTGTTCATGTCGAGGATGGGAAGGCTGTCAAAGTGCAGGGGGATCCTGAACATCACTTTACTAGAGGGTCCCTTTGCCCTAAAATGGCGCATTATGAAAGAAGCGTCCATTCTGAGAAAAGGATTCAAACCCCACTGCTTCGAACAGGGGCAAAAGGAAGCGGTGCGTTTGTACCGATTTCTTGGGAGGAAGCGATTGAACATATCCGTAGAAGATGGACTGAAATTATTGATCAATATGGAGCTGAAGCAATATTGCCTTATTCCTATGCGGGAACGATGGGACTGGTTCAGCGCAATGCCGGACATCCATTTTTTTATAGTTTAGGTGCAGCACGACTTGAGCGGACGATATGTTCACCGGCAAAAGGATATGGTTGGAATGCGGTCATGGGACAAACGATGGCACCGCATACAAACGAAATTCATAGTAGTGATCTAATCATTTTATGGGGCATTCATGCGATGGCAACGAATATTCATATTATGCAGGATATAAATATTGCGAAAAGAAACGGCGCTAAGGTATGGCTCATTGATACGTATGAGACAAGTACGGCGAAAATTGCTGATCGAGTTATTGTTATTCGACCAGGCACGGATGGTGCGTTAGCGTTAGGTATGATGCATGTAATAGAACGGGAAAACTTAGTTGATCATGCATTTATTCAGCAATATGTGCAAGGGTATGAAGAACTGAAAACGACTGTTTTGCCGAATTATTCTCCGGAAGTAGTCAGTGAGATTACGGGGATTTCAGTTGCTGCCATTGAAGATATGGCCAGACAGTATGCAAAAGCGCAAGGTCCATTTATTCGTCTAGGCAGTGGTTTATCACGGTATGAAAATGGTGCAATGACCGTACGCACAATTACCTGTTTGCCCGGAATCGTTGGGGCATGGAGTAAACCTGGCGGTGGCTTATTTGGGGGGACATCTACCGCAAGTGCACTTGATACGTCACTTATAACTCGCGAAGATTTTCAGGAAAAAACAACGCGGATGATTAATATGAATCAATTAGGGCAGGCGTTGAATGCGCAAACAGATCCTGTAATGAGTCTGTATGTATATGCTTCAAATCCAGCTGCTGTAGCGCCTGACCAGAATCGGGTACTAGAAGGCTTGGTGCGAGAAGATCTTTTTACTGTGGTTCACGAGCGCTTTATGACTGATACGGCAAAATATGCTGATCTTATTCTACCAGCAACTACTTCTTTAGAGCATAGTGATCTGTATCGTGCGTATGGGCATTATGGGATACAAAGAGCCTACAGTGTTATTCCGCCCGTCGGGCAAGCAAAACCAAATTGGGAAGTGTTTTGTTTGTTAGCGGAAGCTATGGGAATACATAAAACTTTCTTTAAGCAGTCAGCGGATGATTTAATAAATCATGTTTTAGAACATCCGTCTCCATGGCTGCCAGACGCTTTACTGAAACCTTTGTTTGAAGGGCGACCAATTGAATTGCCTTTGCCTAAGGGGTATAAGATGGAGTTTAAGACTTCTTCGGGGAAAATTGAAATACTAAATCCGCGTGAAAATAGCCCATTGCCAGAATATAAAAAACCTCATGGAGATCGTGCAGCGTTCTGGTTCATTAATTCGCCCGATGCTCGTTTATTAAACTCGTCTTTTAACGAAAGAGCAGATTTAATAAAAAACAATAAAATGATACTACAAATGAATCCGGAGGATGCTAGTAATCTAAGCTTAATCGACGATCAGCCTGTTATTGCTTATAATGAGCGAGGTGAGGTAAAGTTTACGCTGAAAATTACGGATAAAGTTCCGGACGGTGTTGTCGTTGCCGAGGGCGTTTGGTCAATAGAAAATACCACGGGCAATCGTTCCGCCAATGCGCTTACTTCTCAGCGTTTTACAGATCAAGGTAAGGGAAGTACTTTTTATGATGTAAAAGTAGAGGTAAAAGCAGAGGCTTGATCGGTACATAATACTATTGAATAGTTATAACAAAAATATAAAAACAGGCTTCAAATTCTTGCATAATGCTGAACTGAAGCCTGTTTTTATATTTTTAATTGCTAAAGTATAGACGTAATATAGTTTCTTTTTTATTAATGTAATAGAAATGATATTGGTTGGACAATGGTACAGGCAATGGGTTGACCAGTGCTTAGATTTTTTGCGGGAATAAATTGCCATTGTTCTACAGCTGCGATGGCAGCGGCATCTAAGATCGGATAACCGCTAGAGCGAGCAATGGATACTTCGCCAGTTCTCCCACTGGTTAGTATTTGAATTTTCACTACAACGGTACCTTCAATGTTCTCTTGTCTAGCTGTAGGAGGATAGGCAGGATTTACTTTAGAAAGAATGCTTGGTTTAGCAATGCCATTCAATGACGATCCTACATTCCCTCCACCTGTACTAACAGCTGACCCAGCAGAACCACTGACGGATTCTCCTCCCATATTGCTTGCGCTAGACTGCCGTACTGTTGAAGCCGCTTCTGAAACCTCTGAAATATCAGCGTCAGTCATGGTTAATGTGCTGGTAGTGACTGCTGGTGTTATCGCAGCTTCTAGTTGACTAGGTTCGAAAGAACGGGGTGGAGTTGCTGCCATCGATTGTGAGATGCTAGGTGCTTGCTCTGTTTTTTGTTCCTTGAAATCAGAGTTAGTAGGATCAGAGTCTAGGGTCATTTCGATAAAAGTTTCCTCTGGTTCTTCAGGCGCGGCTGTTAATCCAGCAGTGAAATAGCCAAGCACCGGTAGTATCAAGAGATGGAGAAAAAGCGATACGATCATGGCTTTTTTCCACTTAACTGTATAGATCATAGTCGTTTACCTCTTCTCTACAGCAACCGACACTTTTTGAGCGCCTGCTTGTTTCAGAGAATCTAGGACAGCGATGATTTGCCCATACGCCACGTCTTTATCCCCACGTAGCACAAAAATAGGGTCAGGATTTTTTCCGAGTTCAAGGGCGACACGTTTTGCTAGAATATTGGCAGGTATTTCCTCGCTGTCGAATAGTATGTTGCCATTGGATTGTACGGTGAGAGAAATGCTTTTTGTGGTATCGTGCTGAGCAGTTGAGGCTTGTGGCAGATTCACAGGCAGCGTATGCTGCTGAACCATGGACAAAGTGCTAATCATAAAGAATACAAGCAGAAAGAAAATAATGTCAATCATCGGAATAACCATGAGTTGTGGCTGGTTTTCTATACGAAGACTACGCAATTTCATGTGAATCTCTCCGTCCAGTTTCTTTTACGGAAACGTTACTTACGATGAAGGCTGCCGTTTGCTCTATTTCAGTGATTAGGCGATTGACTTTGCGGGAAAAGGTATTATGGAGCAGAAGCGCCAGCGTAGCAATGCTGAGTCCTGTCGCGGTTGCGACAAGTGCTTCTCCGACACCACCAGTAATCGCCATAGGCTGACCAGTTTGTACTTGGAGAACGCTAAAGGATTGTATCATCCCAATGACTGTTCCCAAGAGACCTAAGAGCGGTGAAAGGGTAACAATCATACTCAAATCATCGAGTCTTTCGCGCATACGAGCTGCGGCCAATGAAGCTGCGCTTTCTAATGCAGTTTCTAGTTTACTGCCTTGCTGAAATGCTTGCAGGCCAGCAATTGCAATGCCAGCCAAAACATTAGGGCTAGTTTGTTCACAAAGCTCGGTCGCTTCTAGAAGACGACCTTTTTCTAATAATGGTTTAAATTGTTGCTGAAATTCAGGTAAGTTTTGCGTAATGTTTCTGAAGTATAATAGTCTTTCGACCGCGATAGCCACGGCAAAAAAAGAGCAGGCAACCATAATGTACATGATTGGGCCACCTTGATGAAATAAATGAATGGTTTGGTTTATAAGTTCCATAATAATCTCCTTTTATGTAATATTTAAAATTTTTACTTAGAACAAAAATTCTTGTTCTAAGTATTTGGATATACGGGGTGTATCATTTAGAAATGGCAGTTTGTTTAGAATTTCGAAGAATGCTAGGCGAAAATCCCGTTCGTTTTTTGAATAATCGACTGAAATAATAGGGATCACTATAGCCTACACAGGCTGAGACCTCTGCAACTGAGCACTTGCTATGGCAAAGAAGCTCATGGGCACGGTGAATTCTGTAATCAATTAAATATTCATTAGGACTTACACCTGTATATTTGTGAAATAAATAGGCGAACTGTTTAGTTTTTAGACCATAATGTTCTGCTAACTTAGGAATGGTTACAGGATTCATATAGTGGGTTGTTATAAAGTTCATTGCTTGATCGACGAGTGTACGGGCATTTTCGTGGTTAGAGTTGCTCGTAGCGGGTAAACTTTCATTTAAAACATCAAATAAAATTTTTTTTGCTTTTTGCTCGATAAACTGGTTAGGAATGGCGCACTGTAAATACATTTGCAGTAATATTTCGTGTAGCCGAGGGCTAAACCTAGCATCTACCTCATAATGACAGAGGTAATATTGCGTCGCATCACTTTCTGCTTTTAGCTCATATTGAATTACAATATAGTCCCAATACGCATCGCCTATAACTTCTTTATCTAAAGACATATTTGGTCCAAAATGAAAGATTTTGCCTTGCTCCATTTCGTAAGGAACTTGGTTAAAAAACATACGAGCTCGCCCGTGCAGAGGAAATACGAGTCCAGAAAAGGGGGGAGTAGTTATACCAAAACATTTACCACCGGGAGCAATTACACCACGACGAACATTTACAATGTGGAACTTTAACATAGAAAAATAGTTTACAAGTTCATGGATATCCACTTTCATGCTGCAATAAACTCCTTTCAATCAAAATACATATGAAAATGATAATCGTTATCAAAATACCAGAAAAGAATAGCTTTGTCAATACTTATAACTAAAGTATTTCTTTTCTTAACAAATTGACAAGTGAAGTGGGAAAAAGTGCAGGTTTTTTTATAAAATGGTCTATTTACATTTTTACTAGAGCTTGATACACTACCGATACATAAATAATATTGATAACCATTATCAAAAAAGGAGAGTTGGGGATGTTACATAAAATGTCTTATCACAAAAAAAAACTTTTATATGCGCTGATTGGTAGTGCTTTGATATTACAATCACCGTTAACGGGGTATGCAGCAGAATCAGAAACCGAGAATGCATCGGCTAAAGCAGAAGAAAAGGCAGCAGAGACTGCTGCGACGAAAACCAATGAAAATGAATTCACCTTTCAAGGGTTAACTGTTTTGTCAGAACGAGAAAAAAAGAAAAAATCAGGTATTGTTGAAGATTATGCAGGCGGTCAAGTAGCCAAAAGTGCAAATCTAGGAATATTAGGCAATACCGATATCTTTGATACACCGTTTAATATTACGAGTTATACCGCTAAAACAATAGAAGATCAGCAGGCACATACGCTTGCGGATGTACTAATGAATGATGCCTCGGTTCGTTTTACGACATCGAGTGGTCACATGAGTGAAAATTTTTCGATTCGCGGACTTGAGGTAAACGAGACTGAGATTGCTTTAAATGGGATGTATGGTCTTGCGCCGGGCAATCATGTACCGACGGAATTTTTGGAACGCGTCGAGGTGCTCAAAGGTCCGAGTGCGCTTTTATATGGAATGTCGCCTGGTGGAGCCTTGGGCGGAACGGTGAATGTCGTGACGAAAGCAGCAGATGAAGAGCCATTGACGAGAGTGACGACAGAATATACGTCCACCTTGAATAAGGGAGTTCATTTGGATCTCGGTCGCCGCTTCGGTGAAAATAAAGAATGGGGCATGAGGATCAATGTAGCCAGAAACGATGGTGCAACAGGCGTAGAGGATCAGGAAAAAGCCCGTACTTTTGGGTCAATCAATTTAGATTATCAAGCCGAAAAATTTAGGGCTTATTTGGATGCATTTAGTGATGAGGAGAATTTTACAGGCGGTTCGTCTGCGATGTTTGGATTTTCGAGTTTGGCGACTAGTATCCCTGAAGCGCCAGATGGAGATACCAATTTATTTGCTGGAGCAAATAGCCAGGTAAATAATAAGGGGGCAATGCTTCGCAGTGAGTATGATCTTAATGAAAATCTGACTGCATATGCAAACATTGGCTATTTAAAAAATAATTATAAAGGTTTTATCAATGGTACCCGGTCGAATAGTACAGATGCATTGGGGAACTATACTGGTCAAACGTTTTATCTCAGGGGCTATAAGGATGCCGTGTCATCAGAGGCTGGATTGCGGCAAAAATTTACGACTGGAGCCGTTGATCATCAGATGGTATTGAGTGCAACTAAAATTGATATAGAAAGCGGTACGATAAATAAAGCATCGGCTACCTATACTTCAAATATTTATAATCCGGTAACGCCAATTTTGGCGACTGACCCAGGTGCAGCGCCTAAGACAAGTGAAAATACGCTTACCAGTGTTGCTTTGGCAGATACTTTATCTTTTAACGATGATAAATACAAATTGATACTAGGTGTGCGAAATCAACAGGTTGACTCAAAAAGTTATAAATCTACTGGCGCTTTGTCTAAAAGTTATAATAAAAATGCCGTTACGCCTGCCGTTGCTTTTGTCGTGAAACCATGGGCCGATAAATCCGTGTCGCTATATGCAAATTATATCGAAGGTTTAAGTGCAGGCGAGACGGTAAGCAATACAAGTGCCATTAATTATGGAGAAGTGTTGGCGCCTTATAAGACGAAGCAATCAGAAATTGGTGTAAAATGGGATGCTGGGCAGTATGCAAATACGTTAAGTGTATTTCAAATAAAAAAACCTAGTGCTTATTTAGATAGCACTACTAATATTTACGATACGAATGGCATGCAGCGCAATCGGGGTATAGAATGGAATACCTTTGGAAAAATCAGCGACAATGTGCGTCTATTAGGTGGGGTAACCTATATGCGTGGGAACCTGGTAGAAACTCAAAATGGGAAGAATGAGGGCAATACCGTGCATGGCGTGCCAAAATGGCAGGCAAATGTTGGTTTTGAATTCGATTCTAGCAGCGTACAAGGATTAAGCTTTAATACCCGTGCCGTGTATACAGGTTCGCAGTATGTAAGTGATACGAATCTAGCGAAAATTCCTAGCTGGGTTCGTTATGATGCCGGGGTGCAATACAAAACTTCCATGGTAGGAAATCCGACAACTTTCCGTTTCAATGTAGAGAACTTATTGGATAAAAATTATTGGTCTGGTACATTTAATGATGGTTATCTCACCATTGGAAACGGACGCACTTATAAATTATCCATGACGATAGATATTTAAGACATAAGGAGGTATAAGATTGCAAAAGATTACGATGACTGCTGAAGTGGAAATCATCAAAGAATTGTTTTTAAGCACGCATCCGGCAATGCAATTGATCCTTCGTTTCCTGGCAGCAATCTTTGGCGGTTATGGTATAACCTACAGTCTGATGAAAGCAATATCATTGCTGCTTCCTTGGCAAAAGCATACGGAAACGGTAAGCTTTTGTGAATGGCTATTACCGCTCGTCTACTTAGCGGCTATCGTTTGGACTTTTGCTGCTGCAAGTGCGCAGTATGCGTGGAAAGTGTTGTTGAGTGGAATTGTGCTAGTCGGGGGAATCGCATTGATAGCTAGTTGTTTTCGGTGAAAGGAGGAATCGCGTGAAAAATTTTACAGTGCATCATACGGTGGTGCAGCGAATGCGAGATTTTCATACTTGGGGAGGACTTTTTTTTGGCTGGGTATTATTTATTGTGTTTTTCACAGGTACGCTTGCAGTATTTGAACCGGAGATCAGCTATTGGATGAATCCAGAGGTTCGTGTGCAAAATGTAGCTGCGAGCGAATCGCTAGCAGCTGCAGAAAAAGCTTTGCGCAAAAATGCCGCTGACGCGGATGTATGGCTTGTTATTCTTCCGCAAGGGCGGTCCTCGATGCTAGAAATCTCTTGGAAAAAGAATGGTCAGACCTTTGATCGTTATATTGATCCGACAACTGGTGATGTAATTAAAGGCAGAGGCACAGATGGCGGTGAATTCTTTTCGCATTTTCACTATGAGTTGCATCATAAGCATGCAGGAACTTGGCTGGTAAGCATAGCAGGCCTTGTGATGCTGGGCGCGCTCATTTCTGGTATTATGATTCGAAGAAATGTGATTAAAGATTTCTTTTGTCTACGTTGGCGAAAAAATTGGCTTAGTGTGCATATGATGACAGGGATTCTTACACTGCCGTTCGTAGTCTTGATAACCTATTCAGGACTGGTAATGACCTTTAAAGATATTATGCCGGTTTCGCTCAATACGTTTTATAAAACGTCCAATGGATATTGGAACGAATTTTTAGATGGCGTAGAACGTCCAAAGAGTCAAGAAAAAGTACAAATTTATCCTTTGACCGCGCTGCTTCCATCTGCAGAAAAGGAACTTGGCGTAGGAAATATTGGATTTGTTCAAATACAACAGCCAGATAAGCGGAGTGCTCTCATTAACTTTATGCGGCGGGTAGATGACCGCATGCTAGCGATTACAGATCGAGCCTCTTTTGATGGTGTAACTGGCGAGTGGCTTATCAGCAAGACTAAGTGGGATACGCAGGCGACGATTGTGCGTTCATTGGTAGGACTACATATTGGTAAGTTTGGCGGATATCCTATGGCGTGGGGCTATTTTATCTTGGGCTTGATCGGTTGCGTGATGATTGCTACGGGACTAGTATTTTTTACGGTAAAAAGGCGGTCCAAGTATGAGCAGGAATGGGGCAATAAACGTGATTTTTTTCGTGCAGTTGAGGCCATCAATGTAGCTGTAACCACTGGCTGTATCATTGCTTCTATCAGCTATTTATGGGCAAATCGCCTATTGCCTCTTTCTTTAAAGGAGAGAGCTGACGCAGAGGTCATTGCATTCTTTTTCATTTGGCTGCTCATGTTTATTCATGCATTTTGGCGCACGAAGGAAAAAGCATGGGTAGAACAGTTAAAATTGGCCGCAGGGCTTTGTGCTTGCCTGCCACTGCTCAATGAAATGACGACTTCGGTTGGACTGCCTAAAACACTGCTTTGTGGTGATTGGATGACCGCTGGAGTTGATCTGACTTCTGCTACGTTGGGAGTGGCTCTGTGGGCAGTGGCTTGGATGCTTGAAAAGCGCTGGGGTAATACAGGCTGACAATTTGCTTCGTATTAAGATTAGGATAGAAGTATTATTAATAAAATTAAAATAGAACTCCTGCTAATTTATATAATTTTAGCAGGAGTTTTTGTACTCTTAGAGGGGGATACAAATAGTTTTTTGTGATGAAGAATGGAGTTATTAAGCTATTTATAGAAAATCACCAAAATAAGGTTTGGAAGGGAAGGAAAAAAGAATTGGAAAAAGGCGAAAAATGTCGTAAAATCTAATTAATGTCCTAAACCAATTTTCTAGGAGGAATACTTAGATGAATTTAAATTTGCTGGACTTGCAAAGGCACTTACAAAAAAATGGTGTGCTAATCACTTTCTCTGGTCGTTTTACCCAAGAAATTATTGAGGAACTTGGGGATGCGGTAAAAAAGTATATGGAGACAGAATCCACGCAGCATAAAACACATGATGTATTTGCTGTTTTTATTGAGCAGACTCAAAATGTGAAAAATTATGCCAGCAGTCAAAGTGAATTTGCCAATGGTGAAAAAATCGCCAATTCGGGGATTGTTGCAATTGGCAAAGACGCGGAAGGGTACTTTGTGTCTTCAGGAAATATGTTGACTACTACTGATGTTGAATTGCTTAAAGATAAGTTAGCTGTGATTACATCTTTGGATAAGATCGGGCTAAAAAAGCTATATAAGGAACAAATAAAGAAAACTCTTGATCCAGAAAGTACCGGCGCGGGCCTAGGGCTTATTGATATGGCTCGGCGTGCTAGTGGAAAGCTCCAGTATTCTATACAGGATATTGATGAGCAATTATCATTTTTTACTCTTAAGGTTCAAGTGTAGGAGGAAAGACATGGAAAATTTATGCATAGAGCAAACAAAGTCAACTCCAACCATTCAGTTTGATATTGTGAATAATAAGCTGAGGATTGAAGGACAATCTTATCCGGAAAATGCCTTTAAGTTTTATGAACCAATTTTTAATTGGTTGGATCAGTATTTGACAGAGATAGATAAAGAAACTGTTTTAGAAATATATTTTCATATGCCGTACATAAATACGAGTAGTTCTAAGTGCATTATGATGCTGCTAGAAAAAATGGAAAATGCTTATCAGGAAGGGCGAAAAGTTGCAATCGAATGGTATTATAATCATGAAGATGAGGCCGCATTGGAGTGCGCAGAAGAGTTTAAGGAAGATCTTATGTTACCGTTTGAGCTTATTGTCTTAGATGATGATGAATAAAGAGCGGGAGCACTTGGGGATGAGCAAAGTAACGAGTGATCAAAATATTATGTATGATGGCAGTACGATGAAGGTAGTGAGCTTTGCTTGTATCATCATTGTTTTGGCTGTTGTTTTTACAGGTAGCATAAGTTATTTTATTACGCGTAATGCAGTTGTAGATAAGCTTAAATCACGGGATCTTGTTTATATTATTGAATCGGCAACAGCAAAAATTGACGGGAGAATTGCCCGCGCTCGTGAGACGTCTCTTCTTCTGGCGCGGGATTCTGCGGTTAACGAATGGGTGCTTTCAGGTGAAAAAAATGAACAATTGGGAAAGTATGCAAAGGATAAGCTTACTGATATGGCCCAAAGTTACGACTATGTTAATTCCTTTATTGTCAGTGTAGTAACAGGAAATTACTGGGCTGAAGAAGGTAGGCTACTGCAGAGAATGTCCGAAGATAATGCGGATGATTACTGGTTTTATGAAACACTCAAATCTGATAAAGCGGTAAGCTTGAATATTGATTATAATATTGGCAGGGACAATACCTATGTTTTTTTGAATGCGTTAATCGGTGATTTAAAACATCCCAGTGGCATAGCGGGCGTTGGTTTGAGTCTTGCGGACATTGCCAAAGAATTTACAGAGTATAAGTTCGGTGAAAGCAGTGCCTTGTGGCTCGTGGATGGCAACGGGAAGATTCATTTAGCGGATAGCGTAGAACAAAACGGTAAAAATTTAAACGACTTTATGCCAGCGGCAGTTGCTGATCAAATTATTGCTGATACGAACAGCCAGCAGACGCAGCCACAAATACTGGAATATGTAAACGCAGCTGGAGAAACCGTTGACTTGGCGTATAAGAGAACTGAGTCTACCGATTGGAAAGTGGTACTCCAAATCAAGCGCAGTGAAAGTATCGCAGTTTTAAAAACAATTAAAATGAATACAGCGATTGCCAGTCTTATTGCTGTGCTCATGATTACTCTAGTTTTTTATTTGGTATCGCGTAGAATTGCGAATCCACTCAAACGTGCCCTTTTACTTACACAAAAAATGGAACAGCAGGTAAAAGCGCGGACGAGTGAATTGGCTGAGAGTAATGAGAAAATCATGGATAGCATTGAATATGCTAGACTACTTCAGGAATCTATATTACCGACTTCCGAGGAACTTGAGGATGTACTTGGTTTTTATTTTGTACTTTGGCGACCGCGCGATATTGTCGGTGGTGATTTCTTTTGGGTGAGGCGTGTGAGTGAGGAAAAAAGTCTGGTTGCTCTTGTGGATTGTACTGGTCATGGTGTTCCCGGTGCATTTATGACGATGGCTGTGAATTCAGCTTTAAAACATATTGTTGAGCAAAATCATACTGAACCGGCTCAGATTTTATCAGAATTAAATTTGCAGATGAAGCAAATTTTGCATCGTAATCATCAGCAATCTTTTCGTGATGATGGCCTAGATATTGCTATTTGCGCCATTGAAGGTCATTCACGACTGAGTTTTGCTGGGGCTAAACTTTCACTTTATGTTAGACGAGATCAGGAAATCCATACGATACCAGGTGATCATAAGAGTATCGGCTATAAAGCATCGCCTGAGACTTTGACCTTTACCAGTCAGAGTTGGGATATTGAGGCTGGCGATCAGTTTTACTTAGTAACAGATGGTTATATTGACCAAAATGGTGGTAAGAAAAATTATTCCTTTGGTAAGAAAAATTTTACTACAGAAATTCTCGCGCAACAAGAAGCGGTAGCTTGTCAAGCAGCACATTTTGAGACAGTGTTGCGAAACTATATGGCAGATGAATCACAGCGTGATGATATTACTTTATTAGGTTTTTCTATTCGTTAGCATTGGATGTGCGAATGAAGGTGAGATGAGGTTTTGATGAAAAAAGAAATGGAAAAGCATTTGTTTGATGGTGAAGATCGGACTTTAGAAGAGGCACAGACTATGATTGCTCATGCCACGGCTAATGAACAGGAAATATTAGCGTCGTATTCAAGGTTGACTAAAGAATATCAGAAGTTGTTGCGCATTACGAAAAAAGCTTTTTATATAAGTGATCGTCAGGGTAAAGTTCTGCAGAGGCAGCAAGCCGAGATGCAGAACTTACTTGATAATGCCAATCAAGGCTTTTTAACTTTTACTAGGGATTTGAAAGTTGGCCGCCAATATAGCCAGGAATGTGTTCGGATATTTGGTCAGAAGATAGCTGGTTTATCAATTACCTCTCTTTTAACGCAAGAAAATGATACAGATAAAATTAAATTAGAGAAAATTTTGTCGCAGGTTTTTGCTGAAAGCAATGCTCTTGCAGAGTCGTTACTTCAGCAATTTCCAGTGAGGTTCCGAATCAAGGACAGAGATATTCAGGTTGAATGCAAATTGCTTGAATCTGAGTTTGGTGATGAGCCTTTAATTATGATGATTTTGACGGACATTACAGAAAAATTATTAGCAGAGAAAGAAATCCATTATCTTAGTTATCATGATAAAATGACAGGGGTATATAATCGTGCTTATGTCGAGACAGTCTTACCAGAAGTTGAAGGAACCCAAGCGATGCCAATCAGTATTGTTATTATTGATATGAATGGATTGAAACTGGTAAATGATGTTTTCGGACATCAGCAGGGGGATACGCTGCTAATTGCTATTGCAAATATCATGAAAAAATGTTGCCGACCAACTGATATTATTGCTCGCTGGGGCGGGGATGAGTTTTTGATCGTATTGCCACAGACGAGCGCTGCGATTTGCCAAGGAATTTGTGAGTGTATTCAAACTGCTTGTGCTCAAACAAAAGACAATCCAATCAAGGTTAGTGCGGCTATTGGTCGGACTACGAAAACGAGAGGGACTTTTCGCTTTCCAGAAATGTTTAGTGAAGCGGAGAGTATGATGTATAGCGATAAGTTAGCTAAAAGAGCTGCCTTGCATCAAGGTTTTATTTCCAGCCTAGAAGGGTTATTATATAGTCAATGTTATGAAAATGATGGTCATGGCACTCGAGTAGAGCAGTTGACGTCTAAATTTATCGCTTTTTTAGGGGTGCCGTTGGAGCAGTTACAAATAGAGACTTTACTCCATTTGGCAAGGCTACACGATATTGGTAAGGTAGCCATTAATAGTGATATCTGGGGACGCAGAGGCGTTTTGAGTGATGAGGAATGGGATATTGTGAAAAATCATAGTGATGTAGGGTATCGCTTAGCTAACTCTATTGGAAAAACTCCTTTGGCAGAGGCTATTCTTTTACATCATGAATGGTGGGACGGGACAGGATATCCTCATGGATTACACGAAGAGCAGATACCACTTACAGTGCGAATATTTTCGTTGATTGATATGTATGATGTTTTAACCCATGATCGTCCCTATCGGTCGGCGCTAGGAAAACAAGAAGCACTAATGGAAATTTCCAGTGAAAGTGGAACCCATTTTGATCCCACGCTTACCAAAAAATTTCTGGAGTTTATTGCAGATTAAAAAACTGTTTAAGTCAGGACAAGTGTCCTGACTTTTTTTTAGTATGAACCCATTAGATTGCTTCAATCATCGAATAAAAATAAGCATACAGTGAAAGGATCACTAAAAATAACCTACTGGAATCTTTGCACTTTCGGGCAGTCTATTTGGTAGTATAATACATATAGATATTGTAGAATATGATACAAACCTATCGGTAGATAGTATAGGGATCATGTACTATTAAATAAGGTCAGGTATGTATGATAATGTTAGAATAATGACTTGAAGTGTCTATTAGTTATTATTTTAATTTTTTAGTAACAGCAATTAATTAATAGAGGTGCTGAAAAAGTTATTCTCTTAATATAAGACAAGCTATTTTTATTGTCGGACTAAGCTGATTTATTTTTAACGTGATTAATATTTTAAATGCTATAATAAATTCTATTTATGGACATAACGTCTTTGCAGGATATTTGTATACTAATGGCGAATATCCTAAAATACGTAAATTTTGATGAAAAATGAATATAACTAGCAAACCTTTTGAAAATAAGGGGCGCAAAGCTATGGGTCTAAGGATGATTGAAGTCTATGATTGCCAGGTTGCATTTTAAGTACTATGTATATTGTAAATGCAACTTGGTAATTTTTTTTATTACTTCATTTGAAAAGGTGAGTTGTTCAAAGGAGGATTACGAGTATATGAAATAGATCGTCGACTATGGCTATTAAAAGTACAGTTTAGCAGGGGGGGTGAAATTTTTAGTGAAAAAGGTTTTTAGTATATTGCTTTTAATGGCAATCGTTATTGGGATCGTTATAGATAGACCATTGAAAAACGTAGTATATGCTGCAAACAAGCTCAATAGTGAGCAAAAGTCTTATTCTAAGTCTATTGCTACAATAAAGGGAAATGCAGACAATTTCAAAACTGAGTTTGCCTATGAAATGGCACAATTTACAGCGAAGGTAGTATCTGTTACGACCGGAAATATTGAAAATTTTCAAAAGGAATATTCTTATGCTGTTGCTGAGGCTACAACAAAGGTAATGCCACTTCTGCCTAACGATGAAAGAGATGAATTTGCCTATAAAATGGCACAGATTACAACAAAAATAGTTGGTGATGAAAATTTAGATGTAGAAAAAGCAAAAATCGAATTTTCCTATGAAATAGCAAAGCTTACAACAAAAATCATAATGAATGCAGATAACAAAACCATGCTTCAGGGGAGCAATGACTACAGCCAGTCAAAAGGAATACTTCTTAGAAATAATGCGGATATTGAGCAAAAACCAATAATTGTCGTGGATAATAATGTCGATCTTGCTAAAAAGGAAAGCGTTCCTACAAGTGATATTGCCCCAGAAACATATCATGGTCTTATCGATGAATTGATGAATGTAAGCGACCGTAGAAATCATGCGGATAATAAAATAAATATGGACGGTGAAATTCGTCTTCATTACGCATCGAATAGCGGAGCTAAGCAATTGCAACAGGATTCCTCGGGAATTCGTGTTCGTCTTGGCGTTGATGCAGAGTTTGATCAGGACTGGCATGCCTATGGGATGTTGGAAGGTAAACAAGACTTAGTAAATTATGATAATGAATTCAAACTTTTAAATTTATATGTAACCCACAAAATAGGCGAATCAATGCTGAAAGTAGGCTCATTTGGCTATCTTATGGCAGAGGGAAATATTTATGATAGTACCTTTAAAGGGGCTAGATATGATTTTGGTGAAGCGCTGAAATACACGTTGAGTTATGGGAAAACTGATTACACGAAAAAAACATTTATAGCAACTGCGCGGTACAATGATTTGGATTATAATTTGGAGGCTGGAGTCTATCATTATGAGGCTGATGACAGCAGTAAAAGTAAAAATACAATCGGTACTTTTAGCGGAATTTATAATTTTTCTAATTTTGGTGTAGGAGCTATGGTTTTGCACTCTAGTCAGAAAGATAGCAGAGGGGACAACAATGGCTATGTGCTTAGTATTAACTATGGTGATTTGAAGCCATATAGACCAAGAACATATGATATCTTTGCAAAATATTACAATCAACCAAGTGGTACTTATATTTCACATGGTATGAATGGTATGGGGAATTCCATGCAAGGATTTAAAGGTTACGGAGTAGGCGTAAACTATACCTTTGCCGAAAACCTTGTCGGAGGTATAGAACATTACAACTTAGAAGATAAAATTACTGGAGAAAAAGGCGAAACTTGGTGGAGTTATGTGACTCGTTATTTTTAGAATAATGAAATGGGAGATCTAGAATGCAGATGGAAATTTTACAACGAATTCGGACAAAAATAGATTTTTTAGCAGTTGTAGGCCTTGGTTATGTGGGATTACCTATTGCTGTTGCATTTGCTGGTAAAGTCAAAACGCTGGGGTTTGATATTAACCAAGAAAAAATCAATGTTTACAAGCAGGGAATGGATCCTACCAATGAAATTGGTGATGAAAAAATCAAAAATACTACATTGGAATTTACCACTGATGCTACAAGGTTGAAAGAAGCAAAAGTCATCATTGTTGCTGTCCCAACGCCTGTCAATGGAGATAAAACACCGAATTTGGCACCTGTTATCAATGCCAGTAAAATAATAGGACAAAATTTATCGAAAGGCAGTATTATTATTTTTGAGTCCACAGTGTATCCGGGGGTTACAGAAGATGTTTGTGTACCTATTTTAGAAAAAGAATCAGGTATGGTATATGGAATAGATTTCAAAGTTGGGTATTCACCGGAGAGAATTAATCCAGGTGATAAAGTGCACAAACTTGAAAACATACGAAAAATTGTTTCGGGGATGGATGAAGAAACGGTGGAAAACGTTGCTGCGATCTACGAGTTGATTATTCATGCTGGTGTTTATAAGGCCTCTAGTATTAAAGTAGCGGAAGCAGCTAAACTGGCTGAAAATGCTCAAAGAGATATTAATATTGCCTTTATGAATGAATTGGCAATGGCTTTTGATCGAATGGGAATCAACACCAAGGATGTTATCGATGCCATGAATACCAAATGGAATGCTTTGGGATTTTCACCGGGATTGGTAGGCGGACATTGTATCGGTGTCGATCCATATTACTTTATTTATCAAGCGGAGATGTTAGGATATCATTCGCAGATTATTGCCGCTGGCAGAAAAGTAAATGATAATATGGTGGTTTTCACTGCTGATAATGTGATAAAAAAAATGATTGAAGCAAATAAAAATATCAAACAATCTACTATTTATGTTATGGGAATCACTTTTAAAGAAGATTGTCCTGATATGCGGAATTCAAAAGCGGCAGCTGTTGTGAAGCACTTTGCTACGTATGGAATAGAGGTCAAGGTGGTAGATCCGGTTGCTGATGAAACAGAATTTAAAAAAGAATTCAATATGGAATTGGTTGATCTTAAAGATGTCAGAGATGCTGATTGTTTGGTGTTTTTAGTAGCACACCAACAATTTAGAGAGTTGCGATTGGCGGATTTGGAAAGCATGTTCAAACCGCAAAGAGAGCAAACAAAACATGTCTTTGTTGATATCAAAAATATATTTGATCCAAAAGACATAGAAAAGAAAAATTACTCCTATTGGAGTCTTTAAATAAGAGGTGATATGCGTGAAGAAAAGGAAAATGGTATCATCACTGGTGATACTGATCGGTTTTTGTCTTATCGGGGTATTTTTCTTCAAAGGCTTCTTTACGATGCAGACAAGTGGTTACTCACGTAATATTACTGATGTAGAAAATTCCTATCAGGCTGATGAGGAAATTGCGCAAGCTATGGCGCAGATGAAAAATAGCCAGGAGCAGGTAGGAGTCATAACGCATAGTGCTAGTGGTGAGCGTAGGATTGCTTTGACTTTTGATGGTCTGACCGATCACACGAAAGTAGAGCAAATTTTGGATTTATTGAAAAAATATGATGTTAAAGCAACTTTTTTTGTGGATGGAATGCAGACAGCCGAAGATCCACAAACTGTCGTAAATATTAAAAAAGCAGGACAAAGAATAGAAAATTACACATTGTCAGGGCTAGGAAAAATGGAAAAGCTCCCTACAGAAAGGTTGATTAAAGATTTTTGCCGTGCGCAAAAAATTATCAAAGTGACCACTGACCAAGACCCCAATCTTTTAAAATGCAATGATACAAACTATACAGAAGCGTTACTACAAGTGGCCAGAGCTTGTGGCTTTAAGAGTGTTGTAAAAAGTGATGTTTATTTTAATGTGAAAAAAGTAAACTCTGGTAAGGCAGCGGACGATTTTGTCGGCAAACTTAGAGCCGGTAGCATTGTTTCTATTAAGTTAAAAACCAATAATGAGCCAATTGTAAACGAGCAGGGTACAATAGACTTAAAGCCAGCAATAGATAAACAACCAGGCCTAAAAGAGCTGCCTGAGCAGGTAGAAATGGAAGACAAAGAACTTGTTAATGCAGTGGAAAACTTTTTAATTGCGCTTAAAAGAGCAAAGTATACGACGACTTATGTGGAGAATTTTTCAGCGAGCAATCCACTAACAAAGCCGATAGCAACAACTTTTTCACAAAATAGCGCAAAAGCTATGGCTTATCTCATAAAAGAGCAGATAACAGCTTTATTTACTTGCCGGACAGCATATGCAGCAGAAAATATGGATCATAATGCAAATGAAATTAAGGTTATTTCAACAACAGAGCCGGCAATTGCTTATACTTTTGGAGGAGTAGCCAAAGAAGCAGTAGTCAATGATGTACTCGGAAAATTGAATGATCTCGGTATTAAAGGTACTTTCTTCGTGATGGAAGTAGAAATGCAAAAGAATCCTCAAAATATAAGGCGAATTATTGAAAGTGGGCATGAAATTGGGATTGGCATAAGACCGAAAGATGGGGAAACAACGGAGGAAATCCAAAACGATATTATGCGGTGTCGCACTAAATTACAAGAACAGTTTGGTGTGACCACGAATTTGATAAAACAGCCATGGGGTACGGTAACGGAGGCTATGAAAAAAGCTGTTTCAAATCTCGACTGCAAATTAATTGGTCAATCTATTAATGTTGTACAAAGCAAACATAAAGAGTATACTTCTGCGGTTCAAGTGATGTCGGAGATTTTCGGCAAGTCTACATTTTCGTTAGCTCGTGGACAGATTGTCCATTTTAGAATGGATTATTATACGAATGAACACTTGATTGTTGATTTGCTGGAACTTATCAAAGAACGCAAGGTGGATAATATTGCTTATGTAACATTCTATGACAATCCCGCAAACAATTTGGCGAATGACTCACAGTATAAGATTAAGCCGATAGGCGAGATTCTTAATAATACGAAGTTTACGTATCAATATCCAGCCGACAAGCAAAATGTTCCAGAACGTTTAAGAAATGATGAACCGATGCTAATGACCGATCAACATAATTTTCTAACCGAAGCAGCAAAACGTTATATTGGGAATGGGGATGTTACTTACGAAGACCGCATGCTCGGTTTTTCAAAAATGGATGCCCGTCGTCTTGATAATACTGGGTTGGTACACACTGAAGACAATGTTATTTTCCTGACATTTGATGACTGGGGAACGGATGCGGCAATCAATAAAATACTGTATGTTCTGCGCAAGCATCATGTTGAAGGAACATTCTTTGTTCTTACGCATAATGTGCTCAATAATCCCAATTTACTTCGCTCCATTGCTATGCAAGGAAATGATATCGGCAGTCATTCTGATGGTCATAAGCCGATGGTGGTTCGCGATTCAAAAACAGGCAAAGAAGTGAAAACACAGGATAAGCAAGAATATAGTAAAGACCTTGCAACAGCATATCAAAAATTGCGAGATGTTACTGGGGACGTAACTGTTAACGGTAAGCCTTCTTTGACGAGATTCTTCCGTCCACCAACGTTAGCAATCAGCAAGATGGGAGTTGAAACCTTGTTTGAAACTGGCTATGAATATATTATCTCAGGTTCGTGTAGCACATATGATTATAAAGCTAAAAGTGTTCCAGAGCTTGTAGAAACAATCAAAGACGGGGTATATACAAAACAAGGTGAAGTAAAAAAAGGTGCGATTTTGACGATGCATATGGGAGATAGTTGTATCTATACTCCAGTGGCTTTAGATATATTGTTGACTGCAAATGAAGCAAAAGTGGATTCTGATCCATCCAAATTTAGAGTTGGTAGATTATCAGATTACTTAATAGATGGCTACTGGCAAAGCAATCGCAAAGAAGCACTGAAATTAAGTAGTCATGATAATGTGCAAAAGTAGCAGCAGTATAAATAATCGACACGGAAATGACGAGATCGGTTGATTATATGCTGTTTAAGCAAGCAGCCTAAAAAAAAGGTGGGGAAGTGTAGGATGAATAAATTATTTCAACTGGAGATAAAAACAGAAGAGGATATTTTACTCGTCGTCAAACCTGACCGTCGGCTAGTTTCTAAAGTGCCTGACAAAGAAGGCGTGCGTACGAATTTAGACCGACGGCGATTAAAGGGCAATGAGGATATAAATGATATCTCCAAGCTTATAAAAAATGAAGAAATGGGTAGACGTTATTTGGTTGAGTATGCTGTCACACTTAACTATGCTTCTGCTGATAAAAAAGTAACATGTCAGGCTAAAGGTGTTGATATATCGACTACAGGGATGTTGCTTGAAGTTTTACCAGATGTTGCTGAGGATTTGAGCCAAACGGCTGCTAAGATTCGGTTGAAATTTAGTATAGTACCCGGCACAATGCCAGAAGGCTATGAAATGAACGTCGATATTGCAGCTAAATATATCCGCATTATTAAAAATCCAGATGGGAGAACTCTGTGTGCAGTAGAATTTTTACAATCACTAGCGCAGTATAGAGCAAAGAAGAAAAATTGGTATATGCTGACGGTAGCCTCCTTTTGTTTATTCGTTATTACTGCCTGTATTCTGCTGATGAGGACAGAGAGTGTACTTTATTTTAAATTTAATAAAATCTTGTATATGTACAGTATTATTGCAGCTACCTTTTTGCTCACTAGGTATCTATTCGGTACGTTTTACCGTCCTGTGCCAATCGATAAAGATTTTACACCGGGGGTAACAATTATCATTCCTTGTTTCAATGAGGAAGAATGGATACAAAAAACCATTTTAGGCTGTATTAATCAGGATTATCCAATCCATAAATTAGAAGTGATTGTCGTAGATGATTGCTCTGACGACCGATCTATTGAAAAAATTGAAGAAATTATTGAAGAACTAAAAGTCAAAGAAAAACGTTATGATATGGAAAGTAGACTGCAATATGTTCGCCAGAAAAAAAATGCAGGGAAACGGGAGGCCTTGGCAAGAGGTGCTGTCATGGCGCAGCATGAATTGATTGTATTTGTTGATTCAGATAGCTTCTTAGACCCTTTTGCTATTCGTAATATCGTCCAGCCCTTTAAAGATGCAAAAATGGGCGGTGTTTCTGGTAGAACCGACGTGGCCAATACCTATACAAACACACTTACCAAGATGCAAGCGGTAAGATATTTTATCGCCTTCCGTATTATGAAAGCTGCAGAAAGTTATTTTGATGCAGTGACATGTTTATCGGGGCCTCTCTCGTGTTATAGAAAAGATTTACTCATTAAATATATGGATGCGTGGCTAAACCAAAAATTTTTTAGGCAGAAAGCGACCTTTGGCGATGATCGAAGCATGACTAATTTCATATTAAGAAAAAATCGTACCGTTTATCAAGATACTGCAATATGTAATACGATTGTACCTAACAGCTATGATGTTTTTTTGAAACAACAGATGCGCTGGAAACGATCATGGCTTCGAGAATCATTGATTGCCGCTGGTTTTATGTGGAGAAAAGAACCGTTTATGGCTTTGTCGTTTTATATGGGTGTGTTTGTGCCAATCTTGGCACCGATTATTGTCATTTATAATCTGGTTTATATTCCGATTATCCACAGAGTGTTTCCATTTACCTTTATCATCGGTATTTGCTTAATGGCCTTGCTGATGAGTATGACGCAATTATTTATTAGGAGAAGTTCTACCTGGATTTATGGGTTATGGTTTTGCTTATATTATGAAGCCGTACTTTTATGGCAAATGCCGATTGCTTGGGTTACTTTTTGGAAAACGACCTGGGGAACGCGCATGACTCCAGCAGATATTGCGGAGCTGGAAAAAAAGAATCGTGGAAAGCAGCAGCGGGTATAAGATGATGACAATGGGAAATGAAAAATATACGAATCAAAAAGATCGTAAAAAAAAGATACGTGTAGTTGCGCAAATTATGATCCTCCTTGCAGTGAGTGCTATCTGCATAACCGCATTATTTACGCTAAAAACCTATGAACCTTATACAAAGCAGACTACAAAAATTTCAGGGGATAAAGGCTTTGTTGCCCTTGCTTATTTTGGGGTAGAAAGAATCGGCAATCAAAATTTAATTGGTGTGGAACGTTTACATGATCATTTGCAAGCGCTCAAAGATTTGGGCTATGTAACAATCACGCAACAAGATATTTTAGACTATTATCAATCAGGGAAAGACCTGCCGGAAAAATCATTATTTCTGATGTTTGAAGACGGTAGGAGAGATACTGCAATTTTTTCGCAAAAAATCTTAGAAGAATTGAACTTTAAAGGAACAATGTTGACTTACCCAGAAAAGTTTGAAAAGAAAGATACTAAATTTTTAATGCCAGATGAACTACGTGAGCTTGAAAAAACAACTTTCTGGGAAATGGGTACGAATGGATATAGGCTTGCCTTTATTAATGTATTTGATCGGTATAACAATTATTTGGGAGAATTGGAACCGCTAGTACACTCTAGCGTTGCGCCATATTTAGGACGCAAATACAATCACTATTTGATGGATTATATTCGAGATGAATATGGTATTCCAAAAGAGAGCTATCCCAAAATGAAAGAACGTATCAGTTATGATTACGAAGCTGTGCGAGATATTTATACGCAGTCGCTTGGGTTTGTTCCAGGAATGTACATATTGATGCACTCGAATACAGGAAGTTTTGGCAATAATGATAAAGTAAGTGCGGTAAATGAATATTGGATGAAACAATTGTTTAAAATGAACTTCAATAGAGAAGGTTTTTCTTTTAATCAGCGAAACAGCACTATTTATGACTTAACAAGGATGCAGCCACAGGCATATTGGTATACCAATCATTTGCTGATGCGTATCAAATATGATATCAACCAAGACTTGGAATTTGTCAAAGGTGATTTACAGAAACAGAAAGCATGGGAAACACTGAAAGGGGCATTGGAGTTTCAAGAGGAAACGATGATTTTGACGTCTCTGCCACAAGACAAAGGTTTAATGCGTTTAAAGAACAGTAGTGATTTTGAAGACATGAAGCTTTCTGTAAGATTAAAGGGAAATAAACTTGGCTTGCAGAAGATATATCTTCGTGCCGATGAAGCATTAAACAGATTTTTATCCGTATCCATTTTTAATAATGTTTTATATGTTACGGAAAAAACTGGCGGCGCTGAAAAAGAATTATTTAAATTAAACTTAGATAATCATGATGGTAAGGAGCGTATATCAATTCCCGAAGATAAGAAAGCGGCTGAAATGAGAGAATTAGAAACCTTTACGAAATATGCCACTTCTGTTGAAAAAGCAAAGATTTACGCAGAAAGATTGAAAGATAAGAATTTGGAAGATGCTCCTACAGTAGACGAAGGCGCAGAAGAATATATAGGCGACCTTGCTGTGAGTACTAAAGGTGACCGTAGGCTAGCGGTATCGCTCAAAGAAAATTTTATTAGTGTCACGGTAGATGGCAAAGAGGCTGTCGAAAATCTACAAGTATCAGAAATGAAAGCAGGGGCTGTTTATCTGGAAACGGCATGGGGCGGCTATGGCTGGAGTCAAAGAAACTTGGCGGATGATGTATATGACGGCGTGTTTGAAAAGCTAATGATTACTGAAAACACCGGCGTAGAAAAAGAAAAGATTTTATTCGACAGCAGCTTACAAGGCTTTGATGGCATAAAGTTTAAAGTGAAGCGATTGTGGGAAGCAATGATAGACTGGTTTGTCACTAGGTTATAATCAGTAGGGTAGCTGGCAAATTGCAAATATCTAAAGTGAAAAAATATAAGAAAAATTGGTGTGTTTGGTCGTAGTATAATTTAAGGAGGAAATTGGCATATGTCTAGAAGAATTCATAAAGCATTCAAAGTGGCTATATATGCATCTGTTTTTCTTATATTGCTAGGCTGTACTTATAATAGTCAATCTGCTGGCAATACAGGCGCAAAAGAACCCACAAAAAGAGCGGGATGGTTAGTTTATTGGGATATCGGTGCAGGTGAAAAAGATTTAAAAAAAATAGGAGAGCAGCTTGATAAACTTTCTTATTTTGGCGCATATTTTGATGAAAATGACAAGGTTTTTATCCCGCAAGATCTTAGCGAAAAAAGAAATGAATTAAAAAAGAAAAAAGCTAAATATGAAACCTATCTTACGATTGTCAATGATAAGCAAAATAATGACGGATCGTCGACAATAAAAGATATAGAAGTTCTCCGCAGACTATTTTCTGATGATGTATCAATGGAAAAACATGTGGATGAAATCATTGCACTAACTTTACAGGGCGGCTATGATGGCATTGAAATCGATTATGAAAAAATATGGAAAGATGAAAGCATTGGTCAGTCTTTTTTGAAATTTGCTAATAAACTTTATGTAAAAGCGTTGGATAATGATTTAAAGCTAAGGATTGTGCTAGAGCCGAGTACACCTTTCTCTTCTGCTCAATTTTTCGAAGGACCAGAGTATGTAGTGATGCTTTATAACCTTTACGGATTGCATAGCGACCCTGGGCCGAAAGCAAATAAGGCCTTTATTGAGAAAACAATAACACGAATGGCAGGTTTGCCAGGTGAAAAATCAGTAGCATTTTCAACCGGCGGTTGCGTGTGGGGTGACAACGGAGAAAAAAGATTAGTAACGGAAGTGGAAGCAAGAAATCTTGCCGTGAAATATCACGCTGACACGCAGCGTGATGAAGAAAGCCAATGCGTAATTTTTGATTATAAAGAAAATGGCGTTGCCTATCAAGTATGGTATGCGGATATAAAAACTTTAAATGATTGGATAAAGATTGCGAAAGAACAAGGGGTAAATCATATCAGCCTCTGGCGCTTTGGTGGAAATATGAATCTCAATAAAATAATATAGAAACTGTGCCTGAGACAGTTATTAAATAAGGAAAAATTTATAATAGAACAAAAAAATCCAGCTGAACTTAGAATTCAGCTGGATTTTTTATGTTATTTTTTTATTTTGAGTTTAAAAAAGAAAAGTAAAAGAATGTATATAAGTGAGAGGGGATGATTCCGGTGGTGTAGGTTTCTGATTTGCTAAAACAAAGTTAAAAGTGTGTGAGAAACTAAAAATGAAAGAGGTAAGAATTATGGAAAATCGTGTGATTACTGTGCCAGATGGCATAATCAAAAAACAAACAGATGAAGCTTTAAAGGCTAAGATGACTGATCCTGAAGTTGCTTTGATGAAAGCAAGAGAAGATGCTTTAAAAAATATAGCAGATGCTGTAGAAGCATCATCAATCGTGAATACGGATTCTACAAAACACAATAATTTTGTAACGGTAGATTTCAGTGAAAAAGCAAAGAGTACTGGGTTAAAAGAAATTCCGCTGTATCCGGTAGTAAGTTTGATGGAAAACACTTCACAAGAAGTTCTAAGTACTGTAGCTACGCAGTCGGCACCAAAAAGTAATATAGATAGAATGTATGCTGCAAGTGCTATAGAAACAACCACTACGCAGTCTGTGTCAAATGCGAATCCAAATGGAGCCTATACGATCAATTTTGAAACCTACTATAATGATTCTATTGCGGCCAAAGGTGATCAACGTTGGTATAATTTTCAGATCACTGAAAAGAAGAAACTGACCGTCTACATGTCACCAGTCGCAGATGCTACGGTTGATAATGATTTGTACTTATTTAAATTGAATACGACTACGTATCAATTAGAAGCTGTCAGTCAATCTAAAAATAATGCTGACATATATGAATTGTTGAGTTATATTGCCGATCCTGGTATTTACTATGTCTGTGTTTCTGCATACGCAGGTACTGCGGCTAATACATTTGGTTTATTGGCAAGGGTGACAGATAAATGGGATGCTTATGAAGCCGACGATAGCATGTCGTTGGCTACGGAACAAGTACTAGGTAAGATTGTGAAACGAACCTTAGATAATTCTATTGACCAAGATTGCTCAATCTGGTTAGTAAGTGCTGTAGGAAATTACTATATTAAATTTTTCGGTGTACCCGATAAGTGCAATTACCAAATACAAATCCTGTCTTCGGATCAAAAACTGTTAACAACTGTACCGAAAAATACTGCCCAAGTATTCACAAATGTTGCACAAGGCGGCTATTTCATTAGGGTTTTAGCACCAGATGGTGTAGTAGACCCAACAGCCGAATATGGGGTTGTACTCGTAGATATTCCAGCGGAAATAACAAATTTTGATGATGGATATACTCTTTGGGTAACAGAAGATGGAACACACTTTGTTGAGCGTATGCAGCCTGAGGGAAAAACTGCTGTATTATTTATCGATAGACAACATTTTGATATTTATACAAAATTGAATATCAAAACTGGACGGGCTATTGGTACGGGCACACATAATTGTAGCGGCAGAGTAAGTAGTGACAGCTTTATTGGTGGACTTGCAATGGGGCGTTATGTGGGATCAACTCTCTTTCCTAATGGTTTGAAAAATGCGCTTGCAATTTGCGCAAATGGGTACTATAGCTCTTATCACTGCATTCGAACGTATAATCCAAGCGATTTAGCAGGTGCAAGCAGTTATATTACAGGGACAGATGAATTTCATATGACGTATTATCAAGGGTATTGGTCTTGGATCAGTCCTAATCCTGTAACTTTAACTTTTATTGTTAATTTGGATACAGGAGAAGTAGCCGATTTGTTATATCAAAATTGGTTTTATGGCATTAATGATCTTGATGGTTATGGGGCATATAGTTGGAAAGAAAGTCCGGTACTTATCATAACTGGTGACAGTCTTTTGGGGGAAGTGCGTGATTGTAATAACAAAATGATGTCTATAAAATAATAATCAATAAAAACAGGTGATCATTTTCGATTACCTGTTTTTATTGTGATAAATTGTAAAAAATTATTGTAAAGCAAAAATTGGAAGAGTATAATTGAAAATATAATAATTATTCCCATTTCAAGGAGGAAATGCAATGCAAGGAGTAGCAAATCTGCGGACGATTAATGCACAGAGTAGTTATGATTATTTGGTTTCACAAATAAAGAATCCGAAAAATCATCAGATTTTAGGCTGGCAGGTAGCCGTTACGGAAAAAGGGCAGGACAGCAACCAGGCAGGAGCTTCAACAGAAAATTCTGCGTATATACTACAGTTGTCAAATAAAGATGAGAACGGTAATGACGTATTAACTCAATTTTATAAGGATAACGGAATTGATCCTAAAAATGTAGATCAAACAAAATTGGAAGTTAAGACTGTAGATGAAGAGTATGAGAGAATTGCGCGTAAAAATTTTAATGATACTGTAGGAAAAGCTTTTATAAGGGGAAATATAGAAACTCAAATTGGAGATATGTTAAATCCGTTTAGCAATCATCAACACGCTGAAGATAATTTTAAATGGGCGACTTATCAGCTTAGCGGAGAGTTAAATGCTTATTTAGATTTCTTTGGAGCTGGTGACAGTTATTATAAAGAATTGACGGAGAAACTAGATACTATAGACCCTGATCACAAGAATAGTGCTGTCAGCTACATCAAGAGTTTAATCAATACATCCGCCAGTGGACAACGAATTGAGTATGACGATAAGCAAGCGAAAGTGGCTGGACAAGCATTTGATGACTGTTTTGGTGGACTTAGTCTAGCCGATGCCAAGGTGAAAGGTGCTGGAACCAGTAAAACCTTTAATAAGGCTTTAGGGCAGTCATCGATAGAGAAATATTTTGGCATACTGTTAAAGTCAAAATCAATAAAAGAAATTACTGATGATTTTATTAAAGAACTTAATCTATCCAAAAAAGAAGATACACCTAAAAAGGCTGAATCTCAATCAGATATAGGTATGCTAGTCAACCAGAAAACCTCACAAGCTAGTGAGGAAAAGAACGATCAAATGGAAACTTTAAAGAGACAACTCAATAGAATGCCTGCAGGAACTGCTGTTGATGTAGAAATATAGAGTTTGTATATTAAAGAGAATGAATATTGAATTTAAATAAGTAATGATGGGTGAAGAGTGATAGATAATGTCTTTTGCTCTTTTTTTATTTGAATCAACGTCAATGCTTTCATTTAAAACACAGTAAAAATAAACATCTACTGCATATAAAAAATTTGTAAAAATACTTATAAATTATGGAAAAAATTCGATATAACTAATATAGGATGTTTTAACATTTATTACATGTTATGGTTTAGCATCAAGTGGGATATAAATTTTTTGTTGTATGCTACAAGTGAATATGTATATTTAAATTTCAAGGAGGAAGTACAATGCAAGGAATCGCTACAAAAAACACTCATAATACAATTCGACCAATGTTTTCGGCAAATCAAACGAAAGCACCCTCAATGCACGTAAGAGGAACTGATGATAAAGATACTACTATTGCAGCTATATTCAAGCACTCAAAATCTTCTGATTATGATGAATCAAAATTAAATCCATTGCAAAAAAATATCATGGCAACCCAAGATCGTATCTTAGAGCTTGAAGACAATGAAAATATCAACCCGGATGATAAAAAAGAACAAATTCGCAATTTGAATGAAACGCTCAGTGAATTAAAAATGCAGCTAAACGAGCAGGAGTCTTTAAAATCAGAAGAAGCAAATACTTCAGATACCACACCAGAAAAAGATACACAAACACCAACGAACGCGAAAACACCAAATAAACAAAATAAAACAACATCTAACGAACAGACACCACCAGAGAATCAAGTATCTCCTCAAGATGCCCTTAATAAAACTACTTCTGCCCTACTTTCGACAGATGCCGCTCTAGATAAGGTACAAACATTACATACTACTGGAGAAAAAATGAATAGTCTGGCTAATGTAAAAGCAAGGGATCTTTATTACGCAATGCATTATCCAGTTGCAAATCCAGAGGAATCTCCATTGGTTTTAAGAGATCCAGAAATTATAAAAAAGCGTCAGGGTGAAATTCATGAACTCAGAAATATCGCACAGAACATTGAAGGCGAAATTGGTGAAATTGTTCATGATGATATTCTAACAGACCAACCTGAAAACTCTACATCGCAATATCAAACAACAGAATTAACCAAACAGCAGAAAGACGTTAAAGATAAAGAAGCGGATACTAAAAGCAATCTCCAAAAACAAACAAATACAACTATAACTTCTTCTTGAATTTTTATTACACAGAAATGGCTAACTGTATCTTAGTTTTTTATCGGCATACAGAAATTTAAGTTGGCAGTGTAGTGAAATCATCAGCGATAATCAACGAATGTACCCCAGTATTCGGTTTTGCAGAGCGTTGAATAAACGGAGTCGAAGTGTATTTGAATAAGGACGGAATTTAGTGATGGATATAGATCAAATAGCACTTGATCTCCATAGCGGATTGCTTCTAGTGCTAAGGGGAGCTCTCTTTTGAAAATATGATAGCGAAAGGTCGAATCAGCAAGATCTTTTACTGGTTAACTATCAACATGAATGTTGACTAATAAACGGTACTGATTTTCTTGATAAAGCCATTCAGCCAACACTTCGTCGCGCATGGAAGTAATTTCACTATAGGCATACTCTAACGCAATTGAGAGAAATAAATCTCCGGTCTCATCCGAATGTGTTAGTGTGTAGTGCCTAAAGGTAATTGTCTTTTTCGGTGTGACTCCGGGATAAAAGCGAACATATAGTTTATTGGGATCTAATCTATTCATCTGTATACCTCCACAGCTTAAGATGCTTTGTGTATTTTATGAATAAAAAGACCATTCATGACTAAGTAAAATTTAAAGAAATGCCTTCATGTGTAAGATCGAAGAAATAGAAAATGAAGCATATTGACAAGGGTGCTTCAAGGGAGTATTCTTTAGCTAGACTAAATTAAATAGATTTCGTAAGAAGAAAAGACTTCTGAAGGATTTTTATGCAGAAGTCTTTTTTAGTTGCCAAAAGATTTAAAACAGTCACAGACTGAAGTTGGAGTTTAACGCAGAGTTTTGGAGCTATTTAATTTTAAAAGATAAAGGATGTGAAGTTTTTGTTCGATTATTTTATTGAATTTATGCAATCGATGGTAACCTTTTTTTATGATATTACCGCAGATTTTGGATTCCCCAATTATGGCATAGCCATTATTTTATTCACCGTTGTGATTAAGAGTTTATTATTTCCTTTAACGGCGAAACAGATAAAATCAATGAAAGCGATGAAAGAAATCGGCCCTCAATTAAAAACAGTACAAGATAAATATAAAAATGATAAAACCGCCCAACAAAAAGCGGTTGCTGATTTATATAAAGAAACTGGTATCAATCCTTTGGCTGGATGCTTACCTCTCATTGTGCAAATGCCTATTCTGAGTGGAATGTTCTATGCTTTGAGAAGCTATAAATATTTGAGTCACCCTGGATTCCTCTGGATAAAAAATCTATCGGCCGTAGATCATTTTTATATTTTACCGATATTGGCAGCATTGACCACCTATTTGTCATCAAAGCAAAGTAGTATGGCAACTTCCGAAAATGCAAATCCCGCTGGTAAGGTAGTAGTATTTGTTATGCCGCTTTTTATCGGATATATGACCTTACATTTTCCCGCTGGACTAGGTTTGTATTGGGTTGTTAGTAATCTGATGCAAATAGTGCAGCAACGATTACTACAAAGAAAAGAACTTGCGATTTCGTAGTATGAATTATGTTTCCTAGCTTAGCTAAAGAGAGCTGTTACGCAAAATGCGATAACAACACGTAGCAGGTAAGTGGCGGAATAAAGAATGTTAAAAATTTAGAGCCTAAAACCGTTTATTTAATGGTTTTAGGCTCTTTTAAAATTTGCGGTATTTACGTTAGCTTTCTTTAAAAAATGGGAAGTGCTTTAGCATAAGCAAGATGCTTCTTCGATTAATTTCAATGTTCATTCAGTAATATTTGCTTATGATCACGCTATTTCCCAAAGAAGAAACTACTAACAAGTATCAGAAAAACGATGGTTGATATGCCCACGTATAGCCAATCTTTTTCTGTAATAAAAACGATCGCCGAAACCCCGACCCGCATGATAGGTGTTAAAATGAGTAACACCAGCCCGAACATAATTATGCCAAAAGGCTTAAATGTAAAGGCGCCAGCGATAATATCACCAAGCTTCGTTGGATAGGAATGTCCAATATATCCGCCCTCTCCAGTCATGAAGAAACGTACCATTCCCACTAGAATTACGGTTGCGCTGAGTAGCACACCAATACGTAAAGAATAACTTACAAATAGCTCCGCTTTATTAATTGCATGTTGAGAGGACTCACTTTGATGTTCTGCCATTATAATTTAACCCCCAATCCTTGTAATATCATTTGCATACCAATGTACATCAGAACAGGGATAAATAATTTGCGAATCGTTTTGCTCTTCAACTTCTGCATAAGTCGTGCGCCAATGGTTGACCCTATTAGAACACCAAGTGCTACCGGAGCCGATATTACAGGGTCAATATCTCCACGATATAAGTAAATTGCAGCACTAGCGGCGCCAGTTACGCCCATCATAAAGTTGCTCGTTGCGCTTGATACTTTTAATGGAAGTTTCATGAAAATATCCATTGCCATGACTTTGAAGCTCCCACTGCCGATTCCCAAAAGGCCAGAAATAACGCCAGCTCCATACATAACGCCAAAGCCACTGTATACATTGGCTGCTTTATAGGAAATCTGTTTTTTTAGCGCTTTATCATAGTATTGGCCCTGTAATTTAAGCGTTTTTGCCATCGGGTGCTCTGTCACCTCACCCGGCAATTCTTGTTTTACTTTCTTCAACATTAATATCGCTGAGTAGACTAAAAATACACCAAAAATAGAATATAATAAATTTGGTGCAATGATTCCACCGATAATGGCTCCCGTAATGGCACCAACCGTTGTGGCAATTTCCAAAAACATACCAACGCGAATGTTGGTGATACCATCACGAATATAAGCAATGGCTGCGCCACTTGAAGTAGCAATTACTGAAATCAGACTAGCCCCAATGGCATACTGAATATCTACTCCAAACAAAAATGTTAAGGCAGGCGTCATAATAATTCCTCCGCCAAGTCCCAAGATAGCCCCCATAATTCCTGCTGAAATTGCAATGAGCAAGATCTTTAAAGCTACAATCTCCACATTCAATCACTCCAATCTTTCTGTTTCCCAATAAAAGCTGGTAAAGTAATAAATTTACCAGTGTAATAACATTTCTCTATAATATGTACTTTAATCTCATTCACAAGTATAATATAAAATATACAATCGTTCAATATTTTTATTCGTTATTTTACAATGTAAAGTATGATTCTGAAAGGAAGACTTATAACCATGCAATTTAAAAATCTCGATGAAATCGATCGGCAAATTCTAAAACACTTATCTTCGAATGGACGGTTGAGCCATGCTGAGCTTGGACGGCTCGTGGGATTAACCCGCGCCGCAGTCCGTGAACGAGTTGCCCAACTTGTTGAGCACGGGATTATTAGTCATTTTACCATTGTCGTAAATCCATTAAAGGCAGGGAAGAATCTTTCAATTTATTTTAACATTTGTGTAGAATGGTCTAAAATTGATCAGATCGCACAAGAGCTTTTAGATTCTGAAGAAATCACCAATGTATATCAAATGAGTGGTAGGCCTCATTTACACGTGCATGCATTATTTGACGATCAAGACCATGCGAGCTCTTACGTTCAGAAGCTACGAGAAATTGATGGAATTACTAGTGTTGAATCTGAATTTCTTATCACACGTTATAAAGAACGGGGTGCTTTACTGATTTAAAATCGTGTTTTTGATTATAGAGGCTATAGAGATAAAAAATGGATGTTGCAGAAACTTTATTCTGCAACATCCACTGTGTAAAATCTAAGATTTGATTGGTCTGGCCTCAAAGGTACCAAAAACAATTGGTTTACCGTCTTCTACCATATGCTTACCTTTCGCCCAAACATTTTTTAAATGAAATTCTTTATTGATTACGAGAATATCAGCATCCGCACCGATTGTAATCGTTCCCTTATGTCGTAGTTTTAAAACGTTAGCTACATTACTTGTAATGATTTGAACAGCATCACTAAGGCTAATTCCTTCGGTTTGTACCATATCACGAACTTCTTCAAGCATGGAAACTTGGCTGGCAACACCTACGCCGATGGTGTTGCCTTTCTCATCGAAAATTGGCATACTGCCGTTGCCGTCAGAACTCATTGTAATTTGTGTTAATGGAACGCCAGCAGCTAGTGCCTTTTTCACCGCGGCACTTGGTTTGATTGCTTTTGCCGATCCGCTTGCTGGGCTGACACCAGAGGTGATATCCATCATGCCACCTTGTTTAGCCCATACGATACTTTCATCTAGTAACTTAGCGTTACGATTTACGTGAGTTGGTAAAAACTGAGCTTTAGGAATTTCACCATTTGCTGTAATTTCGTATAAGAGTTTCATACCATCGGCTCCGTCGCCAAGATGCATATCAATAATGCCAGCTTTACCGCTTAACATGCCACCAACCCTTGCTTCAGCAGCTAATTTTTGATATTCACTTTTTGTTGGTTGCGCTGAACGATGATCGGACATGGCGATTTCTCCAGTACCGATAATTTTATCGATGATGATAATATCTTTGCGTACACTGCCTGTAATTGTTGGGGTAGGAATTTCGTAAGATCCAGTATAAATATAAGTGGAAAGTCCTTCCTCTTCAAGCCCGCGTGCTTTGGCAAGTAAACTTTCCATGTGGCGTGTTGTGCCATCCGTTCCAAGACAGCCAACTAAAGTAGTTACGCCAGAGGTTGTAACTTTAGATAGAACGATTTCTGGAGTTCTGGTTGCATAGCCGCCTTCGCC
>JARBTT010000108.1 GCA_029240055.1 Anaerosinus sp. | reverse complement strand
TTTTTTTATTCAAAAACAGAGTAATGACCAGTGCGAGTAAAAAGATAAAAAAAACGAAGTAAAAAGCTATATGAATAGAATCCATAAATAAGGGCTTATTCAAACCAGAAACCACAATTGATTTAGCCAATAATTGTGAAATTGTATCTGTTGGCAAAACAACTTGCATTGCTGCTACAGCCAAAGGCTGGCTTAAAGATCTACCAATATTATAAACCGTGTAAAACATACCTGAAACCGCTCCGGATTCTCCTTGCGTACCTGATGAAAGAACTAATTTTGCAAGCGCCGGCCAAGAAAGACCATTGGCAATAGAGAGAATGATTAAACAAATGACAAAAGCCGTTGTAGAAAACTGTTCACTCATATTTCCGAGTGTATAAGTAGTTCCAATCAATAAAATAAGACCTATATACATCATACGCAAAGAACCAAATCGATCGGCAAGAATGCCGCCAAGTGGTCCCATAAGAAGTTGGGGGGCGGATAAAGGAATCATAAGAAATCCAGCTTCACGTGGCGTTAATTGCAAAATTCCTTGTAAATAAAATGTTATAAGAAATGAAATAGCAAAGTAGGCAATACAGTAGCTCATTGTAATACCTAGTCCCGCTGTATACTTTATATTGTAAAGAAGTTTTAAATTAAATAAAGGATAAGGATTGCCTAGTTCCACTTTTATAAAGAAAAATCCTAAGATAATAGAAGTGAAAATTAAAGTAATAACAGGTGCTGAACTCCAGCCGAGCGATTGCCCTTCGGATAAAGCTATGAGCAATGTAATAAGGCTAAAAGCAAATGTAAATAGACCCTTCCAGTCTGTTCTACTCTGTGATGGCATGACTGTATCATCGAAAAGAAACCACGCACCTAACATCCCTAAAAGTGTAAAGGGAATGGTCACAAAGAATATAGAGGCCCAGCTGAATTGTTCAAGCAATATACCTCCAATTACAGGGCCAGCAAGAGAGCCAATGACCCATGAAGTGGAATTTAATCCGATAGCTAAACCAAGTTGATGGGAGGGGAAAGTTCGCATCATGATCGGCGTAGCCGTAGCCAGTGCTAAAGCTGCACCGATGCCTTTAATAAAACGAAAAAGAATTAAGAAGGTTCCTGAAGTGGCTAGCCCGCAAAAAGCAGTAGCAATTGTAAAAATCCCCAATCCCCAGATGAAAATTCGTTTGCTACCTAAGCTATCTGCCCAGCGACCAGCCGGCAATAAAAAAGTAGTGCTCGTAATAAGATATGATGTAATAATCCAAGTTCCCGTTATAATAGAAATATTTAATCCTTCCATTATCGCTGGTAAACCAATGATAACAATCGTCGCGTCTACATTCGTAATGAACGAAACTAATGTAATAATCAATAAAATAATCCATTTTTTCTCCAATCGATTCATGATACTTCTCCTTTGATACTTTTTATTTTCTAGTTTACACAGAAAATAATATCAAGTAAAATGATTATAAATGATATTGTAGTTCATTTATAATGATATAGAAGGTGGAAAATATGGAGAGCCATGATTTACGAATCTTCCGCGCTGTCGCCTATAGTGGTAGTGTTACAAAAGCTGCCCAGCAACTAGGCTACGTTCAATCGAATATAACAGCAAGAATACAACAGTTAGAAGAAGAATTAAAAACACCTTTGTTTTATCGTCATCGTGGTATGCTATTGACCAGAAAAGGCGAGCTTCTTTTGCAGTATGCCGAAAAAATTTTACATTTGCTTGATGAAGCAAATAAATCCTTAGTTAATTCCGATGAAACAGGCGGAGAGTTGGCGATTGGAGCAAACCAGACTTTTTCTACAATTGATCTTCCTGAGATTTTGGGAAAGTTTCATAAAAGTTTTCCTAATGTAGCCTTATCACTGATTACTGGACAAACAGATGAGCTAGTCGAAAAAGTATTGCATTTTCAATTGGATACGGCTTTTATTACAATACCTGTTCAGCACGAAAATCTGGTAAAAGAACTTATATCCGAAGAAAGTCTGGTGCTGATTGCCAACTCGGCAATTACTACTTTAGAAGAAATATATACACAGTCTTTTCTGATGAATCCCCCAAATTGTCCGTGTCGAATTCAATTAGAAAAATGGTTGAGAGACAGTGGAGTGAACAATGCACGATTTATGGAATTTAACAACATTGATGCAATCATTAACGGTGTAATCGCAGGATTAGGCGTAGCTTTTGTTCCGCAATCGACAATTAGAAAGCATGAAATGGCTGGTACATTGAAATCTTTTGCAGTCCCTTTAGAATACAGTTTATCGCAAACTTTTTTAATACGGCATAAAGAGGTTTTAATGACAAATGCTTTTAGAGAATTTATTGCTATGGTGAAAATGTAAAACGCTTTCAATAGAATATAAACACTAAGAAGGAAACTCCTACTAAATTCTGTATGAATTTAGTAGGAGTTTTGCGCTTTTATGAAAATAGGTAAGTTTGATATTAAAAAGATGATAGCAGTTGAGGAGGATGAAACCACCGTGCCCCAGTCAATGTTGCTTCTATAGAGTAGAATTAGGCATTTTGTTTTGGTCAACAATATATTTATCGCCCCAAATCTGCAAAGAATTTAACACGGTGAATAGCTGAAATCCGAGTAGAGTTAAGCGGTATTCAACATGTGGAGGTATTTCTGGGTATGATGTGCGCTCAACAAGTGCATCATTTTCTAGTTCGCGAAGTTTTTCCGTAAGCACTTTTTCGCTAATGCCAGGTAGTTTTCTCTGTAACTCTAGAAAACGGTAAGATTGATCGTTTAAATGACAGATAATTACTGCTTTCCATTTGCCCTTGATTAGGCTGACAGCATAATCCAAGCTACAGATATAATCTTGATTATTGATTGTAAGCATAATGTATTCCTTTCTTGTGAAGCGGATTTTTTTGATAGTCTCCTTACCTTTTGGTAAGTATAGTTACGTAAAAGTGCGTACTTGTATAGGTACGTTTTGTAATATATATTAGGTACTAAAGAAAAAAATCCTGCGCTAATGAATTTTGGTAGGAATATTTAAGGAGAATGAAATATGAAAGTTATCGCCTTTAATGGTAGTCCCCACAAGGATGGCAATACCGATCATGCACTAAAAGTTATCGGTCAAGAGCTGATAAAAGAAGGAATAGAGTTTGAAGTCGTTCATGTAGGTAACAAAGCTGTAAGAGGCTGTATTGCGTGTATGGGGTGCGTTAAAAATCAAAATGAACGCTGTGCAATTGCCACTGACGAAGTGAATGACTGGATTCAAAAGATGAAAGAGGCCGACGGGATATTATTAGGATCACCGGTACATTATGCTGGCATTGCAGGAACGATGAAATCTTTCCTAGACAGGGCATTCTTCGTTACCTCTGTTAACCAATCCATGTTGCGTAATAAAGTTGGTGCGACGGTAGTAGCGGTAAGACGGTCAGGTGGGGTTTCGACGTTCGATTCTCTTAATCACTATATCATGTATTCCGAAATGATTATGCCAACATCAAATTATTGGAATGTTACTCATGGGCTAGAACCTAAGGAAGCGGAAAAAGACGAGGAAGGCAACCAAATCATGAGTATCTTAGGGAAAAATATGGCTTGGTTATTAAAAGTATTGGCTGCTGGTAGAAAGCAAGTAGAACCTGTTTTAGCAGAGGAAAAGAAGTTCACAAATTTTATTAGATAGAAATGAAACCCAATTCATTGACAGTAAAATAGTTGGGAATTATTGGTCAAGTAAGACTATTTATAAAGAAAAAATAAAAGTAAATTGTACAGCATGCGCCTACTGTATGCCTTGTACGGCAGGGTAAATATAAGCTATGGCAGATCCCCTGGTTTTTTGACATGGAATATAAATAGATACTAGGCCACAATTAAGAGCGTGTTAGCAGAAGAAGATACTATATTTTATTAAGTGATTTATACCTATGCAGCAGCAATGCAATTACGTTGGACGGCATGCTTGTCAATATAGACGAAATGTAGACGGAATGGAAAATCGAGTCAGCGCGTTGACTTTGGTCCTAAAAAAGTAATCATGTTCGTGCAAAAGGTTTAGACAAAAAAAAGAACCGTCCCCTTTGTCTCCTTTTGTCTCTTACCTCGAATTAAACTTTATTCCTTGATAAATTGTGTCAGTTCCTTGTTGAATTTATCGCGTTCGTCATAAAATAATCCGTGTCCGCTGTATTTGAACGGAATGAGCGTGGAGTTTCTAATTCCTTCATTTTGTGCAATAGCCAATGGAAACAAACAAACTTTATCATGGATACCATGAAGAATTAAAGTGGGAACGTGTATTTTTTCAAGATCGGAAAATAGCTCTTCGTCTATCCAAGCGGCTGCAACCGCTGCGGTGGACCAGCCTGCCGCTTGTAGTCCCATTTGGAAGAACCAATCTGAGAAAGCCTGGGATACATGTTGGAAAAAAAACGTGTCTCCAAATTCACGCAACATTTCTGGACGGTCATTATTTGTTCCTTGAATGATTTTAATTACATCTTCTTTTTTTAGTCCATGAGGAAAATATGGTCGCTGAATAAGACTGGGAGCCGCAGCTGCAAAAAGGGCAAGCTTGGATACTCCGTATCCCTTGTGGCGGGTCATATAGCGAACAGCAATCGCTCCCCCTGTGGAATGCCCCCCGAGGGTGAAATCTTGCAAATCAAGTGCTTTGACCACACAGCGAATATCGTCTGTCGAGGTATCGTAGTCGTAGCCCCTCCAAGGCTTATCGGAGTTACCGAACCCCCGAGAGTCAATTCCTATGCAGCGATAACCCATCTTAGGCAGCTGATCGAACTGATATTCAAACATCCTATGGCTTGCCGGCCACCCGTGTATAAACAAGATTGTTCTCTTACCCCCTGGGTTAATGTCTTCTACATAAATCTTTACGTCTGGTTCTACTTTAATATAGAATCCCACATACAGCCCTCCTCTAAATTAAAATCTTTACATAATATGTTATGCACTTAGTACTATAGTGTGAAACTCGGTGATGGGGCATTTTTGTGCATACTATTGAGGCTGGACTGGTGATGCTGTCTTTGTAAGTAGTTTTTTAATGACATTGATGGGACACGTAACAGAAACAAAATTGTGATTTTTTTGCTTCTGTTTTTGATCTGTAGCCCAAAATATCATATCAATGGTTGGCCTTAACTTTGATTTATCTTTGGTGATTAATGAGATGCCGAGCCGAAGGCTACAATGGCAATATCGATAAATAAAATATGAACAGTAAAAAGGAAACTCCTGCTGAATCCTATATGAATTCGGCAGGAGTTTTGAGCTTTTATTTTAGACAAAAAGACCGACATCGCGTCTATAATTTTATTGAGAAGTCATTTCTTAGGCAGTTTTAAATTCTAGCTTCAATCAAGATAGTCAAAAAAATTTGCATTGAATGAAGTAATTTCCCTATGCTGTAGCTTTGAAAAAGATTTATGGCCGATTTCGTAACGTCGACAGCATTTTTTAGCGCACTGGATTTTCCTTTTACGATAAGTATCAAACTTGTCGAGGATTTTCTGTGCTAGGTTATTTGCAATACGGTATATTATGTTTGTATGAGTCATAGTTTATTCCCTCTCCCTAATCGTTTTGTAAACCTTTATACATTTATTATGTCCGGAAGTCCATAGAAAGGGAAATACAATTATAGCATATCTATATAGTTAAAAACTATATAGATATGCTATAATGGAATCAAATAGTCTATTCACTTAAAAGGGGAGCCTAAGCTGTGAACGTTATTCAAATGAGGTATTTTTACGAAGTATGCCGTTGGCAGAATATCACGAAGGCTGCAGAAAATCTGCATGTATCGCAGCCGACAATAAGCGTAGCGATGCAGTCGCTTGAGGCAGAAACTGGACTAAATCTCTTCCGACGTAATGGTAAAAAGATTCTTATCTCGAAGGATGGAAATATCCTACTGGCGAGAATTCGTCCCATTCTTGAACAACTGGATCATTTGGAACAAGAATTGGGCGATATGGCGCACAAAAGAAACCATATCCGCGTTGCATTACCTCCACAGATTGGTATCCGTATTGCACCGCTGTTGCTAGGAAAATTCCGGCAGGATCACCCTGAGATCACAGTAGAAATTATTGAAACCGGTCCGGTAAATTCTCTGCGAATGTTGAAAGATGAGAAACTTGATCTAGCACTCATGAATTATACAGCGGATTGCGAGGATGGCTTTATCTATCGAAAGCTCGGAGTGGCGGAATGTTGTTTTTGTACCCATTTGAGCTCTCCGCTTGCTAAGCAGCAGGTCATTACGATAGAGGATGTAAAGGACGAACCGTTGGTTCTGTTGGATAGCACTTTCAATCTTACACATTTGGTTCACCAGATATTTATGAAGCATGGATTTAAATCGAACGTTCTCCATTATTCACCTTATCTGCATACAGTGAGAAATCTCGTAAGTCAGAAAATTGCTTCGACCTTTTTAATAAAACATGCAATCTTGCCAGATGATGATATCATCGCGCTCTCGGTAAAACCGCCACTTTATCTCGATACCGGTATCGTGACGAAAAAGGGGCGGCAAATTTATTCAGATGAACGAATTTTAATCGATTTCTTAAAAAAATCTTTTGTGTAAAATTCGGAGACAACCTTTTTGCCTGTGAAACGCTGATAAGTGTCTAATAAAAATTGGTGGGAATATGCGAATAGAATATAAACGATAAAAAGGAAACTCCTGCTGAATCCGGCAGGAGTTTTGAGCTTTTATGAGAATATGTAAGTTTAATATAATGGCAAAGAAATGTCCGTAATTGTCTGCAAGAGTAGATAAATGTAGATTTATTTGAGAACAAGAAGGGGCTGCCCACTATTTTTTGAACTGCTCTCTGTATATTTGACAAGGAACAGTTTAGTTTAGTGTGGCAACCCCTTGAGTTTTTAGGCTAAGCCTCTAACAAATTGTTCACGCAAGCAACTAATTTAGTCTTTTTTAAAACTTCCACAGTCTGTACATTCAACAGTAATCGCTTTTTGAGTATTTTTTACTACCTGAATTTTGTCTAAAGTACAGTAGTTATCATCTTTACAATGAAACGCACATTCTGTTACTGAGCAACCTATGCTTGAATTATGGTCCATATTTATATCCTCCTTAAATATTAACATTAATGGGAATATGATTATTTTGTGCTTATTAATGATAATTATGCATGTAGACGAGGTGCCGGTTCTTTCTGTCTCGATTTATCATAAGAACATTCTTATGATAAATTATAAAATTAATTGATCTTAATTTTATAGAGAACGTACAAAATTTAGAAATGACTTCGTTCTATTTATTTCTGTTTTTTATTTACGATTTAACAGTTTGAAAAAAATATCCCAAATTAATGTCAAAAGGGATGTTTATTTTTTGTCAATGCAACTTCTGATTTCATAGAAATAATGATAAATAAAATTTAAACAGTAAAAAAACTTCTGTCGAATTTTGTATCAATTTGGCAAGGGGGCGAACTTTTATGAGAATATGTAAGTTTAATATCAAAAAGTTGATAGCAAGGTGACAGAAAAGAAACGTCCACGCCTGTCCCCTTAAAAGGTGATGGCAAGGTTGAGAAGGGTGAATTGGAGGAGGTATTGTCTTGGAAAAAAGCAACAAGATGAAATCATCGTCCCATTGGCGGCCATTGACGATAACAGTACCTAATTTTACCAGTATAATATGGAAGCTTTAAATTAATAATAACCTTGTATTACATTTGAAGGGAGTGTTATTTTTGGCGCAATTAAATCAAATGGAGCTTCAGCATTTACGCCATATGATTGGCGGTCATGAAACGGTGGCTAACAAACTTGAAACGTATGCAAAGCAGTGTAATGATTCACAGCTCCAGCAAATGTTTCAGCAAGATGCATCTGCTGCTAGAAGTTCCAAGCAAAAACTGATGACATTTTTACAATAGGAGGGAAGTCAAGATGAATAATAAAGACATGTTGAATGATTATTTAGCAATGATAAAAGGCAGTTTAGCTACATACGCTAATGTAATTGCCGAAACAAGTGATTCTCAATTACGCTCAACCTTTCAACAAATGAGAAATGAGGATGAGCAACGGCAGTATCAGATTGCTCAAACTGCTACACAGAAAGGGTATTATAAGCCAGCTGCCCCTGCTGCGCCAAACGATATTCAGCAAGTAAAATCGGAATTGATGAGTCCATCAATGTAAGAGAATGCACGCAATGGGGCTGTCGCACTAAACGAAAATCATACTATATATTGTGGTTTTTCAAAAGAATTCACAATGTATAGCATGAAAAATTTCTTAGTGCGACAGCCCCATTATTGATTCAGCTTCTTTTAGAACAATATCGTTCAGGACAGAAGGGACGTCAGACTGTGCGAAACGCATTAATTGGTAGTTTCAATAATCCCCCCAATATCGATTTGACATAAAAATAACGGCTATAACAAATAGTAGTTCTTAAACCTATTTGATTGCCGCTATTAGTTCCTTTGTTCCTATAATATTGAGCACACGTTTTAGGTTATACATTAAGCAATGCATAACCGCTTCAACTTTGACTTTTTCAATGCCACGTAGCAAAAAAAATGCGTATATATTCGTATATATTAAAGTACGCTTTATTGTGCCAAAGAGATGTTCAACTATTATTTGCCGTTGCTTAAAAGGTTTAAATTGTTTGCTAATCGTTCATCCATACGTGCCATTGCATAAAGTTGCCCCTGATCAGTCGGATTATTTATAACATCCGCAGCAATGATTATGTGAGTTTTCGCATCAACAGCAGCTTGCATATTATATGCCACATCAAATCCCATATTATTAGCACTCATAAGTCGTGCATCTTTATCTGTCAAAGATAACTCTCCGTTTTTTTTATCTGTTGTTTGATTTCAACCAAATAATGAATACGCTGGCTTGCATTAGCTAATTTTTCTTGTATTTCTTCCTTGCTATAGGTAATGGTACTACTGGTATCGTTTTCATCGTTATTTTCTAATAGTTCCAAATAACTTTGAGCAGTTTGTTCAAAATATGCTAA